>JAZLKL010000040.1:0-9411 GCA_045597585.1 Bacteroidaceae bacterium
TAAAGGAGTTAAAGACGAATGTCTTGCTCCTTGAGGCATTGTGGCGCACACCCTGCATACCTAACGTCTTTAACTCCTTTGAATTCTTTAACTCCTTTAACTCCCTAATACTGAAGCATGCGAAGCTTGCGAAAGTTGAATATATTATGAATAAATCAATCCTTAAAACTTCTTTATTGTGTTTTTCGTTTATGGCACTTGTGCTTTGCTCGTGCTCAAAAAAGCCTCAGGCCATCATTGAACTGACACCCGTGGCAGACTATGACAAGAGTTTTGCCGACAAAAGAATAGAGCAAGCCTTTGAAGGACGACTGGAGGAACTCCATGTCAAGGCTGAGGCCACAAAGGAAGGTGATGTCATACAGGTGGCTATTATTGAAAAACCCGATAGCGTTGACATGACTTCCGTAGAGTATGCCCTTACCTGGTCGGGACAGCTTGTGCTGCGTGAGAGCCAAGGCGATGTGGTTGACTTGACCAATAAGATAAGGGATATCAAGATGACATATTGTAGTGTGGGACCTGATGTCAAAGGTGATGGCAGCAATTTGAAACCTGCGATAGACATTACCTTCATAGAGAACTATCACAAGACCTTTTCTGTGATAACCGGCAGAAATTTACTCAAGACGATAGAGCTTGTCATGGATGATTCGCTTTTATGTGCACCCGTTGTGCTGCAATCCATCGATAGTGGTGTCATACAGATTACAGGAACGAGTGCTGCAGAGAATGACAAACTTAATTCCATTTGTCTGGCTATCAAGCATCCTATACCCGTCAGAATGAATGTTCGGAAGTGAACAAGTGCTTGTCGTTCAGTTCGAATGGGCAGAAGAAGGTCGAAGAGCTCGACGAAGTGAATTGTGCATTATGTGTTGTGAAATGAAAAACTAAACTTTGATGATGAAAAATAATAGCTTTTGGACAATCGTGTTGTCATCGGCAGTAGCTGTGGCATGCACAAAAGAGAATGCCCAGGTATTGACTCTCAACGAACAGGAGTATTTTGAAGAGCGCGGTGTAAATGTGCTGGTGTACAGCAATAACCCTAATGGTGGATTCAACGACGAGAAGAACACCGGTATCGAACTCATACATCACGGTGTGCGTACCTTGCAGGGAGGAACGGTAAGGCTGTCGCGCACCCCCGAGCAATGGGACCTTATGCCCGACATGACCTCACGTAAGGTCAGCAAGCAGGACAACAGTATTGAGGTGGGACTGGAGTATAAGGAGTATGCCTTCAAGAGTCGCATCACCGTGACGGCAAAGGGACAGGACGTGGAGGTGTCGGTGTGGCTGGACGAACCCCTGCCCGAGAGCGTGGTGGGAAAGGCTGGCTTCAACCTCGAGATTCTGCCCTCGCAATACTGGAGCAAGACGTATGTGGTGGACGGTAAGGAGGGACGTTTCCCCCGTTATGCTGCCAGCGCCACAGAGACGCGTCCGAACGAAGAGAAACCCCTTCAGTACAAAGGTTTCAAGACCTATGACGACAGAGGCACGGGCAGGTTTGTCGATCCGCTGCCCATTGTGCAGGGACGTGACATCGTGATGGCACCCGAGTGCCCTGAACGTATGGTGCATATTAGTTCCGACCAGGACATCGCCCTCTATGACGGACGTATGATAGCGCAGAATGGATGGTATGTGCTGCGCAGTGAACTGCCTGCCGGAAAGACCGGAAAGGTGCTGACGTGGACCCTTAGCCCCAACTCGGTGAAAGACTGGCTGAGAGAGCCTAATGTGGGATTCTCGCAGGTGGGCTATGTGCCTCAACAACCCAAGGTGGCAGTCATAGAGCTGGATGCCAACGACACACGCAGACCTAAGGGAGAGCTGTGGCGCATCATGCCAGACGGCTCGCAGAAATGCGTGCTGACGGCACAGACGACAGAGTGGGGCAGATACTTCAAGTACGACTATGTGCATTTCGACTTTTCCAAGATGCAGGATTCGGGCATCTACTACATAAAGTATGGTGACACATGCACGGAGAACTTCATCATCGGTGATGACGTGTATGACCATATTGCAGATGCTACAAGCGACGTGTGGGTGCCCGTTCACATGAACCACATGGCCGTGAACGAAGGCTATCGCATGTGGCATGGCGAGCCCTTCAAGGAGGGATATTACCAGGCTCCTGAGTCAGACCATTTTGACTATCACTTCCAAGGTCCGATAGTGGATAGTCCCTATAAGGCACATCAGCTTATACCTGGGCTGAATGTGGGAGGCTTCTTTGATGCCGGCGATTTTGACATGGAGACGGGAAGCATAGCCACCGTGGTGCAGAACCTTGTGCGAAACTGGGACATGTCGCATGACCAGCGTGACCAGACCTTTGTGAGCAAGGAGCAGAGGTATGTGGACCTGCACCGTCCGGACGGCACGCCCGATTTGCTGCAATACATTGAGCATGGCGTGGTGAACATCGTGGCTCAGGTGGAGCGACTGGGCTATGCTGCCACAGCCCTGTCGAACTCGGTGCTCGACAACTACCACCATCTGGGCGATGCTGCCAGCATTACCGATGGAATAGCAGGTAATGGCGATGACATGTGGGCCTTCACTACCCGAAATCCCATTCTGGACATGAGAGCCGTCACCACCATGGCTGCCGCAGCCCGTGTGCTGAAAGGCTATAATGACGATTTGGCCGACAGAGCCCTGAAACAGGCAGAGCGCCTGATGGCTGTGGCCCGTCCGATGGCAGAGGGTTTCAAGACCGATGTTCCGCTGAGCGGCCAGCATGATGAACTCTCGGTGAATGGGTATCCAGACATTCCCGCCAGCATACAGCTTTATGCCGCCACCGGGAAGGAGGAGTATCGTGACATCTTCGTGAATCGCATCTGGAAGGCACTCGACGAGAAACTGCCTATGGCCTTGCAGCCAGCCCTCGATGCCATACCCTTCCTCGATGAGGCCTATGTGCAGAAGCTGCGCCCCTATGTGGAGAAATATGCCACCTACATGAAGACGCTTGACAAGGACAACCCCTATGGCGTGCCCATCGACCTGGGCTCGTGGGCAGGTAGTGTGGCCATTGCCGACTACGGAACAGCCTGCTGCTTTGCAAACCGATACTATCCCGACATAGTAGGACCCGACATGGTGTATGGCGCAGCCTCCTGGTTGTTTGGATGCCATCCCTATCACAACTACTCGTTGGTGGCCACGTTGGGTGCCAATCGTCCCAAGCAGCTGTTCTATGGCAACAATCGTGCCGACTTTGCTGCCATTCCCGGAAATGTGGCTCCCGGACTGCTGATGCATTACCCCGACCACTTTGAGAATATGGACGACTGGCCATTCTTCTGGGCAGAGAACGAGGGAACCATCGTGGGCAATACGGCCTATATGATCTTCGCCAAGGCTCTGCAAGGTAGTTTACGAAAGGAATAATCCATGAATGTGACACGAGAGATATTGAAACAGGTCAAGAGCGAGGAATCGGTCTTGGCGGTGTATCATGAAATAAGGGAGGAGGGCGACTGGATCGCCTTCTTCCATGCTTTTGCCTATGATGAGGATTACAAGGTGGCTCGTAATGCTTTGTGGGCATTGACCAAGACCACTGACGAGGAGATAAGTCAGTTGCAACCCATCCTGCGAGAGATTGTGATGCACGCCATGACAACGCCCAACTCGTCGGTGCGCAGACTCACCCTGAATGCCGTGGAGCGCTTGCAGATAAAAGAGGATGACCTGCAAACGGAATTTCTCGATTTCTGTCTGGAACACATGATGGATGTGGAGGAGTTTCCGGGCATCCAGTCGCTCTGCCTGAAGCTGGCCTACAGGATGTGCAGTTTCTACCCAGAACTCATGGATGAATTGATGCGCACCTTGGAAGGCATGGAGATATCGTACTACAAACCTGCCATAAAGTGCTTGAGGAATAAAATTCTTCTTGGGCGTTTTTGACCGATTTCTGTGCCGATTTTAAGAATGTAACGCAAGTTCTACAAAGTTCGTTTTGTATTTTAACAAATAATATGTAAATTTGCGTGGAAATCGTGTAATAGAAAAAGAATATGGAAATAGAGAAAATACCCGTTCTGCTGCTCACGGGTTATCTGGGCAGCGGAAAGACCACTCTGCTGAACCGCATCTTGCAGAACAAGCGTGGCATTAAGTTTGCTGTAATCGTAAACGACATCGGCGAGGTAAATATCGACGCCGACCTCATTGCCAAGGGTGGCATCGTGGGGCAGAAGGACGACTCGTTGGTTGCCCTGCAGAATGGCTGCATCTGCTGCACCCTGAAGATGGACCTCGTGGAGCAGCTCAACGACATCACACGCATGCATCAGTTCGACTACATCGTGATTGAGGCCAGCGGCATCTGCGAGCCCGGTCCCATTGCACAGACCATCTGCAGCATACCTACCCTCACCCCCCAGTTTGTTAAGGACGGCGTGCCAGTGCTCGACAGTATAGTGACCGTGGTGGATGCCCTGCGCCTGAAGGATGAGTTTGCCGGGGGCAATGACCTCTTGCGTAAGAATATGGACGAGGACGACATCGAGAACCTGGTCATTCAGCAGATTGAGTTCTGCAATATCATCCTGCTCAACAAGGCCAGCGAGGTGGATCCCATTGAGCTGGGACGCATACGTGAGATTATCCGTGCCATTCAGCCCAAGGCCGAGATTATAGAGTGTGACTACTGTGAGGTGGACCTTGACCGACTGGTGAACACGGGACTCTTCGACTTCGACAAGGTGGCTACATCTGCTACCTGGGTGGAAAAGATTGAAGGTGACATTGAGGAAGAAGATGACGACGACGATGATGAAGACGAACATGAGCATCACCACCACCACCACCACCATCACCATGAGCATGATCACGACCATGAGCATGAGGACCATGAGTGCCATTGCCACCATCACCACGATGATGACGACGACGATGATGATGAGCATGAACATCATCACCACCATCATCACCATCACCATGACCATCCCGAAGGATGTACCTGCGGTCATTGCCACCACAATGAGGAGACAGGCGAGGCAGAGGAGTATGGCATAGGCACCTTTGTGTACTACCGCCGTGATGCCTTCGACCTGGCACGTTTTGATGACTTTGTGGCACGCAAGTTCCCCAAGAGCATTATCCGCGTCAAGGGTATGTGCTACTTCAGCGAGGAGCGTGACATCTGCTACGTGTTTGAACAGGCAGGCCGACAGGTGTCGCTACGTAATGCCGGACAATGGTTTGCCACCATGCCCCAGGATGAGCTGGAGCAGATGATGGAGCGTGAGCCTACCCTTCGCCGTGACTGGGACGAGGTGTATGGCGACCGTATGCAGAAGCTCGTCTTCATTGGCCAGAAGATGGACAAGAAGGAGATAACCCGCATGCTGGACGAATGCCTGGTGAAGAATTGAACAATATAACAAATCTGATAGCGATGAGAAACATAAAGTTTGCATTACTGACTTTGCTGCTGCTTGCTGGCGGATGGTCAAAGGCACAGACAGAGAGTAAGGATGTGCTCAGCCTTATCGTAAAGGTGAACGACTACTGGCAGGCACACAATACGCCTTATTGCCGTGGTTTCTGGGACAATGCCGCCTATTTCACAGGCAACATGGAAGCCTACAAGCTGACCGGCAAGGCTGCCTACTATGATTATAGCGACAAGTGGTGCCGCCACAATGAGTGGAAGGGTGCCAAGAGTAATGACAAGAGGAACTGGAAGTATGCCTGGTATGGCGAGGGTGACGACTTCGTACTCTTTGGTGACTGGCAGATATGCTTCCAGACGTATATCGACATGTATCACCTTGTTCCCGCCGACTACAAGGTGGCTCGTGCCAAGGAGGTGATGTCGTATGAGTGCAACCATCCCGACACCCATTTCTGGTGGTGGGCAGATGCGCTCTATATGGTAATGCCCGTCATGACCAAGATGTACTGCCTCACAGGTGAGGAGATGTACCTTGACAAATTGTATGAGAACTTCATCTGGAGTGACTCGCTGATGTGGGACAAGGATGAGCAACTCTATTACCGCGACGGCAAATACATCTGGCCCAAGGTGACCACCTCGTGTGACGGTGGCAAGAGTTTCTGGGCACGCGGTGACGGATGGGTGTTGGCCGGACTTGCCAAGGTGCTGGCCGACATGCCCAAGGACTACAAGCATCGTGACATCTTCGTGCAGCGCTTCCAACAATTGGCCGAGGGTGTGGCTCGCGTGCAGCGCCCCGGAGGCTACTGGAGCCGCTCGATGTTGTGCGAGGGCGATGCACCCGGTCCTGAAACAAGTGGCACAGCTTTCTTCTGCTACGGATTGGAGTGGGGTGTGAACCATGGCTACCTGGATAAGTCCCGTTATGGCGAAGTCATCGAGAAGGCTTGGAAATACCTTTCTACCGTGGCATTGCAGGCCGATGGCAGTATTGGTTATGTACAGCCCATCGGCGAAAAGCCCGATCCCACCAAGACGGTCAATGAGAAGTCGCAGGCTCCCTTTGGCACCGGCGCATGGCTGTTGGCTGCCTGTGAGCGAGTGCGCTATCTTGACGGCTCTGCCAAGGGCGTGAACGTAAAACCCGGTCAGCCGGCACTCTCGGCTGACAAGAAGCAGGTTAGTAAGACCATTGTCAATCCCACCGATATGGAGCGTCAGGATGTGGTGGAGATGAATGCGCAGGAGGTATGCGATGCGTTAGGCATTCCCGCCTGTCGTCATCTCATCATTCTTGATGGAGATAATGTGGAGGTTCCTTACCAGATAACTTCCGATGGCAAATTGCTTGTGCAAGTCTTTGTGGCCCCCAAGGGCAAGGTAACCCTTACTATCCGCAAGGGTGAACCACGTCAGTACCGCCTCGACTGCAATGGTCGCTTCTATCCCAACCGTGAGGATGACATGGTGTGGGAGAACGATAAGAATGCCTGGCGCTTCTATGGTCCCAAGATGCATAACAAGGGTGTGAGTGGCTTCGATACCTTCACCAAGAATGTCACCTGGCCCATTCAGGACAAACTCTATCAGAGCGAGCTGGGTAGCTATGTCCTCAACAGTCGTTTGCAGAAGGCAGATCGTGGGGGTGAGTGGAACCAGTTGCATCGCGACAACTACACCTACCACCGCAACCGTGGCGAGGGTATGGACGCCTATACCGTAGGAGCCACATTGGGCGCGGGTGCCCCTGCCTTGATGCAGGCAGACGAACTCATCCTTCCTGATGTGTACGAGAAGGCAGAGATTCTTGACAACGGCCCTCTTCGCTTTACCGTGAAGCAGCAGATGTATGCTAACAAGGATGGGGTGGTGGAGAACCGACTCATCAGTCAGGACAAGGGCAGCCACTTGGCAAAGTTCCAGGTTAGCTACGAGGGACTGACGGCTGCGCAAAATGTGTGTGCCGGTATTGTGGTGCATGAAAGCCAGCCAGATGCTTATGTCATCAACAAGAAGGTGGGATATGTAGCCTATAGCGATGCGCTCGACACTCCCCAGGGGCAGAATGGCCAGTTATACCTTGGCCTGCTCTTCCCCGAGAAGATGAAGGCCTTGAAGTATCTTCCCTTAAGCGAAAAGAAATCGGGTGGTGTGGGTCATGTCATCGGTCAGACGGTTTATCAGCCCTCTACTACCTTTATCTATTATGCAGGTTCGGCATGGAGCAAATATGACGTGCCCAACATGTGGGTATGGAAGACCTTGCTCGAAAGCTACTCCATGCAGCTCAAACAACCACTTGTGGTAGAGTAGAGATCTTTAGTGAAACATCGCATCAAAAAAGAGGAAGTTCTTTGCGCGCAAAGAACTTCCTCTGACTTTTCTTAACTTCCTCTAACTTCAAGGAATTAACGTCATCCTTTAACCTTGTCAAATTAACGTTATTTCTTGAGCTGTACACCCATGGTGCCATAGGTTTTGCCATCTTTGCGGATGACGATGCGATTGCCACTGAGGACTTTGTCGTGGCTCTTGTCATTGTTCTTGACATGAGAGATTGCATCAGTGGGATCCCCTTCTAAGGCATTGATAGCCTTGCCTGTAAATACGGCCTTTACGGTGCTGCCCTTGGCGGTAGTGGCATTGAGGGTCATCTTCACGCCTGCAGGGTCATCCTCAACCTTCAGGGTACCTTTTACCAGATAGTAGGCTTTGTTGTAGTAATATACCTCGTCTTCCTCATCGTAGATCCAGTCGGTAGCGATGAACGCTGGGTAGTCGGCTGTATCGGTGCCGCCAGGTGAGGCCAAAAGAGTACCATCCTCTCCACTGTCACTAATCTCATAGGTGCCAACGGGAAGTACGGTTCCTGCTACACTATTGACAAGGGCCTCAATTTCCATCTCATACTCCTCCGAAGAGAAATTCATATCAATATAGGGAGTGCCAATGAACTCGGTATAGTCAAGGTATTCCAGCTCGTCGTATGTGATGTTTAATTCGGTTTTGTCATCAGGTTCCCAATCGTAGGTGTATTCCTCCTCATCATCACTGGTCTCCAATTCAGGATTCTCCTCAAAGTAGAAATCAACGTTGTAGCAACGCAGTTGTTTCTCGCAGGTGATGGTGACAGAGGTGTTGTCAATGTCGAGCACAGCCAGTACGGGGTTATTCTCCACATCCTCATCTTCGGCATCTACATACAACAGTTCACCATGGTCAATGTCGGCAGCAAATCCCTTCTTGACCATACCGTTGATGACCAGTCCCTTGATGGGCTTGGCAGCGGTGAAGGTGATAGTCTGGCCGGCGTTGCAGCCAAAATATGCGGTTACAGTCTCGCTGCCAGCATGCTGTCCACCCATGGGGCAGCTTACCAGTATGTTGTTTTTGACAAACGAATAAGCTGCATTTGATCCCGTTACCCCATTGGGAGTTACGGTAGTAGGCTCGCTGTATTTGTAGTTAGGGTCAAGCTTGTTGGTAGTGTCGTCATTTCCGCCATTTCCAGAGGTGCCTTCCACATCGCCTGTTACTACAACCTTCTTTATATAGACAGACTTGGATGCACGTGTGATGCTGATGCTGATGTCGCCACTGGTGGCATCGCCCGTGAAGGTTTTCTCTACATTTGTTTCCTTTTTGAGCATTTCCTTTCCCCACTCCTTTCCGCCGACGCTAAGCGCCAGAGTGTTCTGGTTGTCGATGTTGCTGCTGCAGGTAACTACCACCTTGGTGACGTTCTTCACGCCCTTCAGGGTGACGGTGGCATCGCTTGTGAACTGGCTTCCACGGTTGTCAGACTCGTATCCGAGTGGAGCAGGCTGAACCGTCCAAGGACTTGGAATCTTGCTACTGAAATCGTACACTACATCGACAGCCAGGCTAACTAGGCTTACGAGTAGAAAACTGAATAGGGTAATGATTTTCTTCATACGCTTTTTGTTTTTAAGATTATTTATTCAACTTTCGCAAGC
>JAZLKL010000041.1:0-13124 GCA_045597585.1 Bacteroidaceae bacterium
TCTGCACGGTGGAATATTACACCTCGGCATTCTCCATCACCACAATCTCCACAATGGCGGCATGAAGCTGGTTCTCGTCTCGCATAGGAGCCGTACACCCTTCAAGGTATGACACATACGCGTTGTCATCGCATACGATGAGGGTGCGCTCAAACTGTCCCGTGCCACGTGCGTTGATTCTGAAGTAGGTGCTCAACTCCATAGGGCAGCGAACCCCCTTGGGGATGTACACAAACGAACCATCGCTAAAGACGGCAGAGTTGAGTGCGGCGAAATAGTTGTCGCGATAAGGAACCACGCCACCCAGATACTGACGAACCAATTCGGGATGCTCCTTGACAGCCTCGCTTATAGAAGAGAATATGATACCCTTCTCCTGCAACTTTTCCCGGAAGGTGGTCTTGACAGAAACCGAGTCCATCACAGCATCCACAGCCGTTCCGCTCAATGCCAGGCGTTCTTCCAGGGGAATGCCCAGTTTGTCGAAGGTCTTCATGAGTTCGGGGTCGATCTCTTGTTGACCCGACTTGTTGTCTTGCTGTCCCTTTTTAGTGGGGTCGGCATAGTATGAGATGTCCTGATAGTCAATCTTAGGCATCTTGAGATGCCCCCACGAAGGTTCTTCCTGCGTCTGCCAGTATCGGAAAGCGTTGAGTCTGAACTCCAAAAGCCATTCGGGTTCGCCCTTCTTCTGTGAGATAAGGCGAACCACGTCCTCGGAGAGTCCTTTTTCTATGATTTCCGTTTGTACATCGGTAGTGAATCCGTACTCGTACTTCTTCTCGGCTACCTCACGCACAAAACTGTTCTTTTCTTCCATTTATTATTATTATCAAATACAAAGTCCAGATTACGAAATGCAAAATTGCGAAATATGAACTATGAATGGCTCTGCACCTCTCTCAGCTTCTCCATCACATGCTCAGCCAAGGCAATCATCTTGTCGCCAAAGAAAGAGTCATCGACGAGCGACTGCGGCACCATGTGCATCATCAACAAGGCATAGAGCACCAGAGTGGCTCCGAGGAAGTACTTCAGCACCCCAAAGGCTGCACCTCCTACTTTGTTGACGGTGCCCAAGAAGATGGCATCGATGAACTTGGTCAGCAACGTACCCGCAAAGCCCATGGCAATGGGTACTGCCAGCCAGAGGATAACAAAAGCCACGATGGGAGCAGCCTGTGCATTCTTGCCCAGATGCGGAGCCAGCTTCTCGCCCACCGTAAGATAGAATGTATAGGCCAGCAAAAGACCCGCAAAGAAGCCGGCGAAGGTGCACGCCGATTTCACCAAACCGTCGCGCGACCCCATCCAGCATCCTACGGCCAATACGGCCAATACCACAATATCTAAAATATTCATTGATTAGAGCTTAGCCTTAATCTCGATTTCCTGGAAGGTCTCGATGATATCGCCCTCACGCAGGTCGTTGTAGTTGACAAGCGAGAGACCGCACTCGAAGTTGGTAGTCACCTCCTTCACATCGTCCTTGAAACGCTTCAGGGCATTGATCTCGCCTGTAAAGACTACGATACCGTCGCGAACGACACGAGCCTTGTTCGAGCGGCTGACCTTTCCGTCGATGACGTAGGCACCAGCCACGGTTCCCACCTTCGAGATCTTGTACACCTGACGCACCTCGACCTGAGCGGTAACCTCCTCCTTGATCTCGGGAGAGAGCATACCCTCCATAGCATCCTTGACCTCCTCGATGGCATCATAGATGACAGAATAGGTGCGGATGTCCACACCCTCCTGGTCGGCCAGACGACGAGCTGCCGCAGAGGGACGAACCTGGAAGGCTACGATGATAGCGTCGGAAGAAGCGGCGAAGTTGACATCGCTCTCGCTGATCTGACCCACAGCCTTGTAGATGACGTTCACCTGAATCTTCTCGGTAGAGAGTTTCAGCAGAGAGTCGCTGAGTGCCTCGACAGAACCGTCCACGTCGCCTTTGACGATAATGTTCAGTTCCTTGAAGTCTCCCAATGCGATGCGACGTCCAATCTCGTTCAAGTCGATACGCTTCATGGTGCGCAGACCCTGTTCACGTGCCAGCTGCTCACGCTTGTTGGCAATCTCACGAGCCTCTTGGTCAGTATCCATCACATGGAAGGCATCACCTGCCTGAGGAGCACCGTTAAGGCCAAGGATGGTGGCTGCCTGGGCAGGACCAATCTCCTGTACGCGATGACCACGCTCATCGAGCATAGCCTTCACACGACCATAGGTAGTACCTGCCAGCATGATGTCGCCCACACGCAAAGTACCATTGCTAACCAGCACGGTAGCCACATAGCCACGACCCTTGTCGAGCGATGACTCGATGATGGTACCTGCGGCCTTGCGGTTGGGATTAGCCTTGAGGTCGAGCATCTCGGCCTCGAGCAGCACCTTCTCGAGCAGTTCCTCCACACCGATACCCTTCTTGGCACTGATGTCCTGGCTCTGATACTTGCCACCCCAATCCTCCACGAGGAAGTTCATGGCAGCCAGTCCCTCCTTAATCTTGTCGGGATTAGCAGCAGGCTTATCAATCTTGTTGATAGCAAACACGATGGGCACATTGGCAGCAGTAGCATGAGCAATAGCCTCCTTGGTCTGGGGCATGATGTCGTCGTCGGCTGCCACGATGATGATGGCGATGTCGGTAACCTGAGCACCACGGGCACGCATGGCGGTAAATGCCTCGTGACCAGGAGTATCAAGGAAGGTGACGTGACGGCCATCCTGCAATGTGACGTTGTAGGCACCAATGTGCTGGGTAATACCACCAGCCTCACCTGCAATCACATTGGTCTGACGGATATAGTCGAGCAGAGAGGTCTTACCATGATCGACATGACCCATCACAGTTACGATGGGAGCACGAGCCACAAGGTCTGACTCATCGTCCTCGACCTCGGTCACAGCCTCGCTGACCTCAGCACTTACATACTCGGTGGTGTAGCCAAACTCCTCGGCCACGATATTGATGGTCTCGGCATCGAGACGCTGGTTGATGCTGACCATGATGCCGATGGTCATACAAGTACCAATGACCTGTGTGACGGGAATGTTCATCATCGTTGCCAACTCGTTGGCGGTAACGAACTCGGTCAGCTTCAGTACCTTGCTCTCTGCTGCCTCGTTCTCCATCTGCTCCTCCATGCCTTGACGGATGGCATCGCGCTTTTCACGGCGATACTTGGCACCCTTGCCCATCTTGGAGCCCTTAGAGGTAAGGCGAGCCAATGTCTCGCGTACCTGCTTTGCTACCTCCTCGTCGCTTACCTCAGCGGGAGCTACCTGCTGACGAGGCTGATTCTTCTGCTTATTCTTCTTACCGCCACCTTGCTGGTTGCCACCCTGCTGGTTGTTGCCCTTCTGGCGGCTGTTATTGTTGTTCTGAACCTTTCCGGCTTCAGCATTCACGTCAACACGCTCCTTGCCGATGCGGACGCGCTTCTTGCGCTCGCCACCCTGACCGGCCTGCTGACCACCATTCTGGTTGCGGTTCTTATCCTCACGCTCCTTACGCTTCTCCTCCTTGGTCTTCTTCTTAGGACGAGTGCTTTGGTTCAATGACGAGAGGTCCACCTTACCCACTACGTTGAACTGCACGCTGGGCTGCTCCTCGCGCTTCAGGCGGAACACGCCGTCCACCTCCTGGCCCAGAGCGGGCTTGGCACTCTTAGGAGCATTCTGCGCAGGAGCCTCAGCTGTCTTGGGAGCCTCGGGCTTTTCTGCCTTGGGAGCCTCGGCCTTTACCTCGAGCTTCTTCTCCTCTGCCTTGGGAGCCTCGGCCTTGGGGGCTTCTGCCTTAGGAGCCTCAACCTTGGGAGCCTCAACCTTGGGAGCTTCAGCCTTGGGAGCTTCAGCCTTAGGAGCCTCAGCCTTAGGAGCCTCAGCCTTGGGGGCTTCTGCCTTGGGAGCCTCGGCCTTCACCTCAGGCGTCTTCTCCTCTGCCTTGGGAGCAGGATTAAGGTCAATCTTGCCCAAAATCTTGGGTTGCTGAATAGTGGGAGTCTCCACACGTGCCTCCACGCGCTTCTGCTCACGCTGCTCCTTGTGATGGCGCTGTTGCTTAGCCACCTCAGCAGCCTCCTTGCGCAAACCCTTGTCGCTGGTAAATTCGCCAAGCAGCATCTGATACTGCTCGTCGGTTATCTTTGTACTGGGATTGGACTCGATATCCTTGAATCCCTTCTTCTGAAGGAACTCCACAGCGGTCTGCAATCCCACGTTGCATTCTCTAATTGCCTTATTTAATCTTATACTCATTAAGCTATTTACTATTTAAGAATTTACTAACTACTATTTATTTACGATTTACGATTTACTATTTATCTTACGATTTGTGTTATTATACCATATACACCATTTCTATGTGGAAATAATACAACAGCCAATAAACGAATAAACCGTAAATAGTAAATTGCCAAATAGTAAATAAGATTACTCGAACTCTGCAGCGAGGATGTCAAGCACCTCGTCAACAGTCTCCTCCTCGAGGTCGGCCTTCTGGACAAGGAATTCACGTTTAGCGCCCAGTACATCGCGAGCCGTCTGCATGCCAATCTTCTTCAGCTCCTCGATGATCCAGGGATCGATCTCATTGGCAAACTCGTCAAGATTAACATCATCAACACCATCTTCCTCACCCTGTGACTCACGGAACACGTCGATGGTATAGCCTGTCAGCATACTTGCCAGCTTGATGTTCTGACCGCCCTTACCGATGGCCAGACTTACCTCCTCGGGATTGAGGTAAACGTCTGCGGTATGATTCTCCTCGTTAATCTCGATGCTGTTGACCTGAGCAGGACTCAAGGCACGAGCAATGAAAACCTTGATGTTGGGGGTATAGGTGATTACGTCGATGTTCTCGCCGTGAAGCTCGCGCACGATACCATGCACACGGCTACCCTTGACACCCACACAAGCACCTACGGGATCGATGCGCTCGTCATAGCTCTCTACGGCAATCTTGGCACGCTCACCGGGGATACGTGCAATCTTGTGAACGGTAATCAAGCCGTCGTTGATTTCGGGAACCTCCTGCTCAAGCATGCGCTGAAGGAAGAGGGGACTGGTACGGCTGAGGATGATTCTGGGCTTGCCGTTGCTGTTGTCCACGTTGAGGATCACGGCACGAACCGTCTCGTCCTTGCGGAAGAAATCAGTGGGAATCTGCTCCTGACGGGGCAAGACAAGCTCTGTGTTGGAATCGTCAACCAGCAGGGTCTCGCGCTTCCACGACTGATAAACCTCAGCTGTGATGATTTCGCCCACACGGTCCTTGTACTGGTTGTAAAGGGTATCGTGCTCAAGCTCCAGGATGCGGCTTGCCAGGGTCTGACGCAAAGTCAGGATGGCACGACGGCCAAACTCGCTGAACTGTACCTGCTCGGTCAGTTCCTCACCCACCTCGTAGTCGGCCTCCACCTTGCGTGCATCGCTCAGCGAGATCTGCATATTGGGATCGCTTACCTCACCATCCTCTACCACAGTACGGTTACGATAGATTTCGAAGTCACCCTTATCGGGGTTCACAATCACGTCATAGTTCTCGTCGGTGCCATAGGTGCGAGCGATAACGCTACGGAAGCACTCCTCGAGCACACTCATCATGGTTGCGCGGTCGATGTTCTTGTCCTCCTTGAACTCGCCCAACGCTTCTCTGAGGCTAACCATTACCTCATTTTTCTTTGTTGTTGCCATTATTTATGTTTTTTTGTTTATTCTTACTTTACCTTGATCAGATACTTGGTGTAGGCCACCTCGTCATAGCGGAAGGTCATTTCCACCTCAACCTGCTTGGGGCGCTTCGAGCCCTCCACCTTCATCTTCTGGGTGGTCATCATGCTGAAGGTCTCCTCGTCAACCTTGGTCAGGGTGCCTTGCCACTTCTTGCCATCGCGTGATTGGGTCTCCACCACCTTTCCGACATGAATCTCGTACTGTTGCTTTACGCGGAAAGGCTGTCCCAGACCGGCACTGCCCACCTCCAGTTCGTAGTCTTTCTCATCACGGCTCATCTGGCTCTCGATGAAGCGGCTCAGTTCTGCACAGTCTTCAATCCACACACCCTCGGCATGGTCGATGACCACTACAATACGATCGTCTGCACTCACGGTAAGGTCAACCAAGAAATAGTCTGTCTTGCTCAACCACTCGTTGACAACTTGCTCAAGTTTCTTTTTGTCAATCATAGATTTTGTTTAATGTCCTTTTTAACTTGGAACTATTATTTAAGAACAAGTGAGGAACTCTTTCGGGCCCCTCACTTACTTTTACGATGCAAAATTACAAAATTTATTCCTATTCCCTTCACAAATGAGTAAATATTTTATATTTAAAGCTTGTTTTTCTGCGTTTTTACGACTTATCTTCACAAAAAGCAGCATGTTTGGAAGGGAACACCCCGTACATTGGCATTATTCCGCTGCTGGCACGGGTGTGTGTCCATCCACCCAGATATACCAGAACAACAGCACTACGAGCAGCACTACGACGGCCATACCCATCACTCCATACATGATGGATTGATTCAGTTTTTTACGATTCTGACGCATGTTTGTATGAGTTTAGAATTAGTGAAAATCATTTAGGCTTCACCCTACTTTCACCCGAGGATCCTACACGGTTCTCCACGGATTTGTGTAGGAACCTCGGGGGAACCTTGGGGGAAGGCAAGGAGAAAGCAGGGCAAAAAACGCTTTCTGCAAGCTGTTACTTTCCTAGAATGCTGCGATAAGCCGATGGATCAGCCAGAATCTCAAGCGCCTTGTCAAACACCTTGTCCTTGGCGAGTTGCTGGCGGCATCCCCCACTCTCGTAATAGTATCGGCGCACCAGGTCATCGGCTATGTAGGGTTCTATCTCCTTGCGGAAGCGTCGCAAGTCGGCATCCAGATCGCCATTCAGCTTAGCCTCCAAAGCCTCCAGCTCCGTCTGGCAATTGTCAAGATAACCCTCACGCTTGGCCATTTCGCGAAGCAACTTCAGCACCTCATCGCTACGTCGGTTGTAGGTAAAGCCTGCATCCTTGATAAACTGCACAAACTCCTCATACTCAGCATCAGTCATACGGAACTGACCGGCTGGGGCTATAGTAGGATGATGCTGCACGTAGTGGGTGCAAAAGTCGAACAAGGCATCGCTGGCCGCCAGGTCGTAAATGATGGTTGGCAGGGTATCTTGCTCCATCACCACATCCGGCTTGATGCCACCACCATCGCGCACTTCACGTCCGCCTTTCGTATGAAAGAGGTGCGTAAGACTGTCGGGAAGCGACTTGGCCGAGCCATCGGGATTGAGGTGACGATAGTCATAAGCCTGAATGCAACGTCCGCTGGGAATGTAATAACGGCTGGTAGTGATCTTCAGATTGCCACCATAGGGCAGTTCGCGAATGGATTGCACAATACCCTTGCCATAGGTTCTCGTTCCCACTATGACGGCGCGGTCCATGTCTTGCAACGATCCACTAAGAATCTCGGCAGCCGAGGCGCTTCCTCCATCCACCATCACCACAATGGGCATGAGGGTGTCGATAGGCTCCAAACGGGTGTAGTACTCTCGGTCAGCCGCGCTTTTCTTGCCCTTGGTATATACCACCTTGGTGCCTTTGGGCAAGAACAGATTGGCTATATCGACCGACTCGTCGAGGGCTCCGCCTGGATTGCCGCGCAGATCCAGCACCAACGACTTGGCACCCTGTCCCTTCATATCCATCACGGCAGCCCGAACCTGCTGGGCATCCGTTTCAGAGAAACCCGTCAGCAGCAAATAGCCCACATCCTCGCGCACCATACCATAATAAGGAACGTGAGGGATGGTGATGGTTTGACGTGTGATGGTAACCGTACGTGGATCCTTCTCGCCCTTACGTTGCACCTTCAGCTTGAAAGTGGTTCCGGCTTCGCCACGCAACAGATTGCTGACAGCACTTACGGCCATGCCCTTAGTGTCTTTGTCATCTACACTCAGAATCACGTCTCCGGCCTTCAGTCCTGCCAGATCGCTGGGACTACCCTTGTAGGGTTCGCTGATCACGGTACGGTCCTCCTTCTTGTGGAATCTGATGATGGAGCCCATACCAGCATACTTGCCCTGTGCCATCACCATCAGTTCGTCGTCTTCCTCGGGATAATAGACCGTATAGGGGTCCACGCTGTTCAGCATGGCATTGATGCCCCACCCTATCACCGTATCGGCATTGAGCGAATCCATATACATCAGGTCCAACTGCCGATATATCTCGTTGAATGTTTCAAGATTACGTGCAATGCTGCCATTGTGGTTCTCTGTCTTCTGAGCCCATGCACACAACGAGCACATGCAAGCCACCAGGGCTAATCTAAATCTTCTCTTCATTGCTACTCATTAATTTTAAGAGTTTCACCTTACCCAATCACCTCTTTCCGGATTTCCTGCCAGGTATCTTCGGTCACCTTGGTGCCAATGACCTGAATCACCTTGCTGCTAAGCAAGGAACCCGCTTCGAGACATTGCTTCAACGAACGTCCCTGGCTGTAGGCATAGAGAAAACCTCCTGCAAAGAAATCGCCTGCAGCCGTAGTATCAAGAACCTTCGCCTCACAAGCCGGCACGCGGCATATCTGGTCGCCACACTTGGCACTACTTCCGTCCTTGCCCAGCTTCACCACAGCCACCTCACACATCTCGGCAATTTCAAGAAGGGCTTCCTCTGGATTCTTGCCGGAGGTAAAGGCAGCACTCTCTTCCTGATTGGCAAAGACGATGTCAACGTATTCCGACACCAGGTGACGGAAGAACTCAAGGTCGTTTTCCACAATATTGTAGCTGGCAAGGTCAAGACTGATCTTCACACCCTGAGACTTTGCCAATCGGGCCACCGACTCAATCAATTCGTGGTCATGCACCAAATAACCTTCTATATGGATAAGACCATAGTCCTTCAGTATCTCGGTAGTAACGTCGGTTGTCTCCAACTTGGCAGCTTCTCCCAGATAGGTGGCAAAAGTGCGCTCTCCGTCCTTCGAGATAAAGGTGTTGGCCACACCTGTGGAACCTGTGCCATGAGCCAGACGGGCCTCGATGCCCATCTTCTCACAATTCTGGGCAAAGAACTCTCCCATGAAATCATTGCCCACCCTTCCGATAAATCCAGGACGAGCTCCAAGGTTTGCCAATGCCAAAATTGTATTTCCTGCAGAACCGCCTGTGGCCATTTCCGTATCATAGTTGTCGAGAACCTTGCTGATTTGCTTGTATCGATCATCGTCTATGAGTTCCATTCCGCCACGCTTCAATCTTTGCTCATTCAGGAGCGAATCGTCCTCCAAACAGGCCAAAACATCGACCAAAGCATTACCAATTCCAATTATTTTCATATTTTTTGCTATTTTTTTTGCAAAGATATTGCATATTTCCGAAAAAACAACTACTTTTGCACCGCAATTGAGAGAAAAACTCAAAAAAACGCAAAAAACGGCTTGGGCATTCGCCAAGCAACCTGCTTCAGTAGCTCAGTTGGTTAGAGCACATGACTGTTAATCATGGGGTCGTTGGTTCAAGCCCATCCTGAAGCGCCCAACCGAAAGGTTAGCGTTAGAGAGCGAAACTCAACATTGTACTGCTTCAGTAGCTCAGTTGGTTAGAGCACATGACTGTTAATCATGGGGTCGTTGGTTCAAGCCCATCCTGAAGCGCAAGAGAGAATCCGAAAGGGTTCTCTCTTTTGCTTTTTCAAAATACAGCCCGGATATTCCGGGGCAACCGGATATTCGGCTCAAAGGGTTCAAGCTTCACTCTATGTGCACTCTATGTGCACTCTATGTGCGCACACAAATCTGTGAAGAACCGTGAGCGAACCGTGAGTGAATGTAAAGCGAAGGTAAAACAAACGTAGAACTACAAGACCCCTTCTTCTTCCCTCATACAGGGTTGAAGAAGGGGCCTTGTAGTCTTATGCAACAGCTCCTCACTCGCTCAGCATGCCTTTATGCCGGTTCGTCTCCGCCCACCTCACTAAAAGAAGGTGAAAGGCACAGAGAAACCCACCTCATTCTACTCCAACACTATTGTGGTGCCATTCACACCCTCTATATCATTGGCAGAAGTGATAATAACCTTATTCACGCCCTGATGCAAAGCCGCAAAGGCATTGTCGAGCTTGGGAATCATTCCACCCGAAACCACTCCGTCTGCCTTGAGCTGCTCGTATGAAGCCTCTGTGATAAGGGAGATGGCAGAATTGTCATCGTCTGGGTCTGCCAACACACCCGGTTTCTCAAAGCAATAAGTAAGGGTGACGTCAAACAGCTTCTTATCGGAATTATCAGCCATACCAACCGAAGCCAACCCACAAGCCGTCTGACTGGCAATGGTATCAGCATTGGTGTTAAGCATGTGGCCCTCTCCGTCATGGGTAAGAGGAGCCATCACTGGTACTATACCACCTTGGATAAGAGTGGCCAAACGATTGCCGTCCACTTCATCCACATCACCTACCCAGCCAAAGTCCACCATGACCTTGGTAGGCTCTTCTACTATCTCGCCTGTAACTGGGTTCTTCTCACCAGGTGCAAGGGTGACCGACTTCTCAGGACGCTTATGACTACGTATCACATTCATATCGGCACCCGTCAACCCCATGGCATTCACACCATTTGCCTGCAGCAGAGCCACAAGGTTCTTGTTGACCAATCCACCATAAACCATAGTCACCACATTGAGCATATCACCATCGGTGATGCGACGACCGCCCACCATAGTACTTTCAATGCCAAGGCTGGTAGCAATCTTGGTAGCCGAGCGACCACCGCCATGAACCAGCACCTTGGGTCCTTCTATACGGGAAAACTGCTCCAGGAGATTACCCAACGAAGTAGCGTCTTCCACCACAGCACCACCCACCTTGATGACCACCACCGAAGGGCGCACACATACAGCCTCATCGGCAGAGCTGGGAGTTGCCACATTTGCTTTTTCGATATCTTGCATGCTTTGTTTTATTTAACTTGCCTATTCATGTCCATTTTCTATTTCTTTGGCAGAAACTGAGAATAGTCAACGAATAATGTAGATTGATATTTGTAATTCCAAGACTCTCTTTGCAGTCTCACTCTCGCATTAGCGAGAAACAGAGATTGTATTTTATTCCAGATATGTATATCCGTACAAACCGGCTCTATAGTTGCTGATAAACTCCTTGCCCTCGGCCTCTGTTATCTTGCCATCCTTGATAGCCTTACTGACCCATATCTCAAGGCGACGTACCAACTTCTTGGGATCATATTGCACATACTCCAAGACATCAGCCACCGTCTCACCATCGATAAGTTGGTCGATGTTGTAGCTATTCTCATCGATGGAAATATGCACGGCATTGGTATCGCCAAAGAGATTGTGCATGTTGCCAAGAATCTCCTGATAAGCTCCTACAAGGAAAACGCCAATATAATAATGTTCACCCGCGCGCACAGGATGGAGGGGCAAATAGCTCGTTTGCTGGCCACCATTGACATAAGCAGTTATCTTTCCATCAGAGTCGCAGGTAATATCCTGTAACTGCGCACTCCGCGTAGGTTCTTGATCCAATCGCTCGATAGGCATAATGGGGAACAGCTGATCGATGCCCCATGAGTCGGGCATTGACTGGAAGAGCGAGAAGTTGCAGAAATACTTGTCTGCCATTTGTTTGTCAAGTTTGCGAAGCTCATCAGGCACATGCTTCTGATGATGTGCCAGTTCAGCCACCTCATGACTAATAGCCCAATAGAGCGACTCTATCTGAGCACGAGTCTTGAGGTCGATGATACCATGTCGGAACAAGTCAAGTGCTTCTTCGCGAATATCCTCAGCATCATGCCAGTCCTCCAGCATAGAGCGACTGGACAACTTGTCCCATATCTCGGTCAAGTCGTGTACCAACTTATGGTCATCCGGCCCTGGCCTAAAGTCTTCAGGCATCTGCGGAGCCGACACACTCTCCAGTACATCAAGAATAAGCACAGAGTGATGGGCGGCCAAACTACGACCTCCCTCTGTAATGATATTGGGATGAGGGATGTTATTGTTGTTGGATGCCTCCACAAGGGTGTAGATGCAGTCGTTGACATACTCCTGAATGGAATAGTTCACCGAACTTTCAGAGTTACTTGAACGGGTACCGTCATAATCGACACCCAAACCGCCACCGCAATCCACAAACTCGATATTGAATCCCATCTGATGCAATTGCACATAGAACTGTGCCGCCTCACGAAGGGCTGTACTGATGCGACGAATCTTAGTAATCTGACTGCCAATATGGAAATGGATGAGCTTCAAGCAATCTGCCATGCCCATCTCTTCAAGCATCTGCAAAGCGGTAAGCAACTCAGAACTGTTCAGACCAAATTTAGAGGCGTCTCCGCCACTCTCACTCCACTTTCCCGAACCATTTGAGGCCAGCTTAATGCGGATGCCCAAGTTAGGACGAACACCCAACTTGGCGGCTGTGTCAGCAATGATCTTGAGTTCGGGCATCTTCTCCACAACCAGGAACACACGCTTACCCATCTTCTGGGCCAAAAGGGCCAATTCGATAAAGTTCTGGTCCTTGTGACCGTTGCAGATAATCAAACTGTCAGAATCCATATTGGTAGCCAGTACAGCGTGAAGCTCTGGCTTGGAACCAGCCTCCAATCCCAAATTGTAGCGCTTACCATGGCTGATGATTTCTTCTACAACCGGACGCATCTGGTTTACCTTGATGGGGAAGATAATGAAGTGCTCGGCATGGTAGTCATACTCTTTAGAAGCCTTACGGAAACACTCATTGGTCTTCTCGATACGGTTATCCAGGATATCAGGGAAGCGAAGCAACATAGGAGCTGCCACATGGCGACTCTCAAGATGGTCAACGAGCTCTTTCAAGTCCACCTGTACGCTATTCTTCTTCGGACAAACGTATACATGACCTTTCTCGTTGATGCCAAAGTAGTTCACACCCCATCCTTTGATGTTGTAGAGTTCCTCGGAATCTTCAATACGCCACTTTTTCATAATCCTAATGTTTCTTTGAGCAAATCTACACTTGTTGCAATCTTGTCATAATTATCCAACAGGCTCACATCGAGTACATGCTTTGCCTTATTGTAGAAAGGTTC
>JAZLKL010000042.1:0-2310 GCA_045597585.1 Bacteroidaceae bacterium
CTGTCGATCCCACGGAACTGATGGCGACATGGAGGCAGTTCGCAATCGATAATAACAGCGAACACCTTCTTGCTGGTGTGATCAATGAGTGTATGCCTGAGGTGATTACTCCCGACAACCTCAATTATAAGGTTGTGCTTTACTCGGAAGACCAGAAGGCAATGCTCGAGAAAAACCGCGAACGTATCGCTGTGTATCTGAGGAGAAGGCTGCATAACACCAGTATCTCCCTGACCTATGTGGTCGGTGAGAGCGCAAGACAGAGGACAAGGCTGTTCACTCCTCGCGACCGATTCAATGTAATCAACGAGACATATGGCGACATTGTCTCTGCCTTATCTGAAAAGTTCAATATCGAATTAGCATAACATGAAACGCACGGTTTTGCTGGCAATGATCACTTGTCTTTGTCAGCTTGTTCTTGCCAAAGGTAACGACGATGTCTTTGTGACCGCTTTCAAGGGCGATAAGAAGGCTGGTATATCGTTTACCTACGATGACGGAATGCTCTGCCACTATACCGATGTGGCGCCTCAGCTCGAAAAGAGAGGCTTCAGGGGTACGTTCTGGATCATCGGAGCGAATATGGGTAAAGACGACAAGGGGTATCCTTGGATGAACTGGGAACAGGTCGCAGAACTCTCTCGCAGAGGTCACGAGATGTCGAACCATTCATGGAATCACCTAAGCATGCCTTCGCTCAGCAAGGAGGAACTGATGCGTGAGATTTTTATGTGCGACTCTGCTCTCGAGGTGGCAACGGGCAAGCGCCCTATCACTTTCTGCTATCCTTACAACGCGATGAGCGACCTCGTAGTGGGCGCTGCTTCTGCCAATAGGGTGGGAACACGCACTTTCCAGGATGCTCACGGGCAACAGGAGTCGAAATGCACGAAGGAGAGCCTTTCGGCTTGGCTCCAGAATACTATCGACACCGGCGCATGGGCTGTGACTATGACCCACGGCACCACCTACGGTTGGGATATGTGGGAAAACCCTCAGCTGCTTTGGGAACTCTACGATGAGGTCAAGGCAAAAGAGGATGAGGTGTGGGTAGGCACTTTCGCTGAGATTGCAGCATATCGCCAGGAACGTGAGAATACCACTTTACGCGTAAGAAGATATGGCAACACATGGTCGGTTCGTCCGGCGATGAATCTTGACGAACATGTCTTCACGGAGAAACTCACTTTGCGTATCAATGGCGATTTCTCAGGCAAGCAGGTTTCTGCTAGACAAGGAAAGAACACCCTCAATGTCGTGAATAACGGCGATCACATACTCGTGGACTTTGCTCCATACGGAAGAAGGATAAGGGTGAAGGTAAGGTAAATTTAAACCTGATATTATTCAACCAGTCTATATATATAAGAAGGTAGTTAATTTTATAACATTAAAGTATTTTGAGTTATGAATTTTAAGGGACTTTTGTTGGCAGTTGTTTTCGCTGCATGCTGTGTGGCTGCTAATGCGCAGATCGACCACACAAGTCATAGTGCAGATGGCACTAAGTATGGTTTCGTAGATGTTAATGACAAGTGGGTTGTCGCTGCTCAGTGGGACAATGCTTCTTGGGATGCTTCTATGCAGGTAGGTATTGTTGGAGATTTCAAGGGTCCAAAGGGCGCTATCAATGTTAAGGGTGATTTCATCCTTCCTATCAAGTACTCAAAGATCCGCACAAATCCACAGAGCCAGACTCTCCTCGTGGCAGAAGAGCGCGACGGTGTGACATACTGGGGAATCTTCTCAAAGGATGGTACTCCTCTTGTTCCGCTAAATTTCAAGTCGGTAGTGTTCAACCGCAGCAAGGAAATCTTCGAGGCAACAACATCCAATGACGCTAAGAAGTACTTCAATAAGGAAGGAAACGAAGTGGAAGGGGAGTAAGAGCCTTGCCGTCCTGGCTGGAAGCCAGTATCTGAGTAACCGGTTGCATCGACGTAGGAGATGCTGCCGGACATAGAGATTTGACGTACTATACTACTGCCTGGATGGCAGTACCTACTCTACATATAAGGTAATGGCTTCCAGCCATGGACTTGCCTATAATCTGTGGTCTTGTCTACCGCAGTCATGGATAGCCTCCAGCTATCTCATGCCCACGGTTACTCAAATACTGGCTTTCAGTCAGGACTCTTTCAGGTGTCAAGTTGTAATAGACAGCATAAAAAAGGTGCGTAGATTTCTCTATGCACCTTATTTTTTGTCTAGAAGTATGAACTTCTTGAACCCGCAATAGATTATCGACGGAGACCGAGCTCCTTGATAATTGCACGGTAACGGTTGATGTCCTTCTTTGCGAGGTAG
>JAZLKL010000043.1:0-30103 GCA_045597585.1 Bacteroidaceae bacterium
CAAAAAATATCTGATATATGCGAGTGTAAAGCTTTGTTATTCAGTGTGTTAATAAACTTTTTTACTACAAATAAGCGCTCTGGTTAATTGCTGGTAAAGCTGCTTGTTTAGTAACTTTTTAGACTTTACAAACTACTAGGAATATTTACATTTTCCAATTTTGAACATCTATCAAATGTATTATAATCTAAATAAACCAACCCCTCTGGTAAATGTATGGTTTTAATTTTTGTTCCACTAAAAGCATCGCGATCTATATATTTCACTCCATTAGGAATGTAAAGTTCTGTTGAGTTTATTTCTGTACATCTAAAAGCATAACTGCCTATTGATTCTATAGTCTCTGGCAGACTAATGGAGTTAATTTCACAAGATTCAAAAGCATCAATACCAATCCTTGTTACAGTATATGTTTTCCCATCTTTTGTGGTTACATGATCAGGAATAACGATGTCTCCATGATAAGAAGTAAAGTGATCCCTAAACGTCACAATGGCCTCGTCACCACTAAACAGATAGTAAATGCCATCAATCTCAGCATCGTAGGCACTTGCTGTGATAGGCAGCAGCATAAGTAAAATCAGGAAAATCTTTTTCATAATCGAGAAATCCTAAAACGATGCTTCCCCCAAGCATGCTACAAAACATTAGGATACAAGAAAAACGCAGGGATAATGTCCATGCTCATCTTGCTCTAGGCTCTGGTAAACCCGTAATGAAATGAACTGAGTACAATACACCCCGCGCTGAAAGTATAGCAGCTGCATCAGCGCGGAGCTGTATGCACATACATATACTCAGTACGGACGTACCGAACTACCTTCATCCTTCATTACTTAGAAATTTACCAGATTTCGAGCAAAGGATAAAAGCGTGGAACGCCTTCTTGGTCACTGTGGCTGTCTAAATGCATACGATGGATGCACTACGCTCCACATGACGGAGGCAAAATTACGGAAAAAAAATGAATCAACAAAAGGTTTAGGTGAAAAAGTAGTTCTTTGTTCTAGCTTTTGACTTCGGTCAAAATGAAATGACTAACAGCGAACTGCATAAAACAACGGGCGCACCCACATTTACACGTGGATGCGCCCGTACTATATTACGATAGGCACTGAGAGAGATTACTCAGCACATATTGACCATGATTACTCCTCGTTAGCAGGAGCCTCGTTGTTCTGCTCGGGACGAGGACGACGCTCACCGCGGTCACGGCGCTCGCCACGGTCACGACGCTCACCACGCTCGGGACGAGGACGACGCTCACGCTCTACATAACCCTCGGGCTTTTCAAGAAGAACACGGCGAGAGAGCTTGAACTTGCCAGTCTTGGGATCAATCTCCAAGAGCTTAACTTGAAGCTTATCACCCTCCTTGATGCCAGCCTCCTCAACGGTCTCAAGACGCTTCCAATCGATCTCGCTGATGTGCAGCAAACCATCCTTACCAGGCATGAACTCAACGAATGCACCGTAAGGCATGATGCTACGAACAGTACCCTCGTAAACCTCGCCAATCTCAGGAATAGCCACGATTGCCTTAATCTTGGCCATAGCAGCGTCGATGGTATCCTTGTTAGGACCGCTCACCTGAACCTTACCTACGCCGTCAGCCTCCTCAATGGTGATGGTTGCACCGGTTTCCTCCTGCATGCCCTGGATAATCTTACCACCGGGGCCAATAACAGCACCAATGAACTCCTTGGGAATGGTGATCTGCTCAATGCGGGGAACATGAGGCTTGAGCTCTGCACGAGGCTCGCTGATGGTCTTCATCATCTCACCGAGGATGTGCTCACGACCAGCCTTTGCCTGCATAAGAGCCTTCTCGAGAATCTCGTATGACAAACCGTCACACTTGATATCCATGTGGGTTGCGGTAAGACCGTTGGGGGTACCAGTAGTCTTGAAGTCCATATCGCCCAAGTGGTCCTCATCGCCCAAGATGTCAGAAAGTACAGCGTACTTGTCCTCACCGGGATTCTTGATAAGACCCATAGCGATACCGCTCACGGGAGCCTTGATGGGCACACCAGCATCCATCAACGAGAGGCAACCAGCACAGGTAGTAGCCATTGAAGAAGAACCGTTGCTCTCCAACACATCACTTACCACACGTACTACGTAGGGATAATCCTCAGGAATCTGACCCTTCAGACCACGCCAAGCCAAATGACCGTGACCAATCTCGCGACGGCCTACGCCACGCTGAGCCTTTGCCTCACCTGTTGAGAAGGGAGGGAAGTTATAGTGAAGAAGGAAACGCTGGTACTCGCGGATGAGTACATCGTCAACCAACTTCTCATCGAGCTTAGTTCCAAGGGTACAGGTAGCCAGAGCCTGTGTCTCACCACGAGTGAAGATAGCACTTCCGTGAGGTCCAGGCAGAGGACTTGCCTCACACCAGATGGGACGGATATCGGTAGTCTTACGACCATCGAGACGGATGCCCTCGTCGAGGATGCAACGGCGCATAGCGTCACGCTCCACGTCGTGATAGTAACGGTCAACAAGACCATTCTTCTCCTCCAACTCCTCGGGAGTGAGGTCAGCGTGCGCAGCAGCATAGCGTACCTTGAAATCCTCGCGAATCTGCTCGAATGCCTCAGCACGAGCATGCTTCTCGAGAGCCTGCTTGGTAACATCGTATGCAGGCTGGTAGCACTCCTTGTTGACCTGCTCACGAAGCTCCTCGTCATTGATCTCGTGGCAATACTCACGCTTCACGTCCTTGCCAAGTTCCTTGGCCAGCTCCTTCTGCAAGCGGCACATGGGCTTGATAGCCTCGTGAGCAGCCTTGAGGGCAGCCAAAAGGTCAGACTCCTGCACCTCCTTCATCTCACCCTCAACCATCATGATGTTCTCTTCGGTAGCACCTACCATCAAGTCCATGTCGGCCTTCTTGAGTTCCTCAAAGGTGGGGTTAATGACATACTGACCATCGATGCGAGCTACGCGTACCTCGCTGATGGGACCCTCCCAGGGTATATCGCTGACAGACAGAGCGGCACTGGCAGCAAAACCAGCCAATGCGTCGGGCATGTCCTTGCCATCTGCAGAAAAGAGGATAACATTCACATAAACCTCAGCGTGATAGTTGCTGGGGAAGAGGGGACGAAGAGCACGGTCCACCAAACGGCAGGTCAGAATCTCATCGTCATTGGCTTTACCCTCACGCTTAGTAAAACCGCCGGGGAAACGGCCAGCAGCGGCATACTTCTCTCTGTACTCTACCTGCAAGGGCATGAAATCTGTACCGGGAACGGCATCTTTAGCGGCACAAACGGTGGCCAGGAGCATCGTGTCGTTCATGCGAAGCATTACGGCTCCATCGGCTTGTTTGGCCAATTTCCCGGTCTCGATGCTGATGGTTCTTCCATCAGGCAACTCGACTGTCTTTGTAATTACGTTCATCTTGTTATAAATAAAATATGTGTCAATACGCGTCTTCTTAACGCGGAAAATCGCGCAAAGATACAACAAATAGTTGAAAGATGAAAGACGAATGTTGAAATTTAAAGGTTTAATGGCAGAAAAACATGCATTTCAATGCAAAACGAGCGTTTTTGCACACTTTAACACCCCTTTGTGCACAAAAATAAGGGTTATCAATTTCGTTGAAAAGGGCAATTCAACAATATTGATAGTCCTTACGGACGCAAAAATCAGAAAATAGGGCAAAATAGTATGACATTAGCAAGTTTTTATGTAACTTTGCGCGGCAAAAACAAAAAAAGCTAAAACGACAACATCCATGAATAAAAGAATTCTATCAAAAATCAAAGCATCCATCTTCGGCATTTCTGCCCTGGCTACAATGTTCTCGTGCACCCCAAAAGCCCCTCAATTCCACATCGAGGGTCATATCAATGGTGCCAAGGACACCACGCTCTACCTCGAAGCCATGACCATCAACGGACTGGAACTCGTAGATTCGGTCCGCCTCACCGAGGGCGGTGCCTTCAGCTTTGCCTATGCCGACACCACCAGCTGCCCCGAACTGTACAGACTTCGCATTGGTGGACAGGTCATCAACCTGAGCATCGACTCAACCGAGACGGTAGGCATTGAGGCCAAATGGCCCAACATGGCCTTCGACTACACCGTGAAGGGTAGCGGCAACTGCGACACCATACGCATCCTTTCACTTCGCCTTGCCAATCTGGAGAAACGCATCCTGGCTATGTCGGACAACCGCAACTTTACCCTCGAAGAGCGCGATGCCAATATCGAGAATATGCTGAAGGAGTACAAAGACAGCGTGAAGATATACTTCATACAGAACCGCTACGACCGCACATCAAGCTACTATGCCCTCTTTCAGATGATAGGTCCGCTTAGCGTGTTCGATCTGCAGAACGATGCCAGCGATGTGCAATGGGGCAATGCCGTGGCTAATGCATGGCTCACCAAATACCCAGGCGCCCTGCGCACGCAAAACCTATGTAACATTGCTCTTCGTGGACGCAAAAACACCCGACATCACACCGTAGAGCTCAACATTGACAACGAGAAGGTGAAAGAGACTGGAATCATCGATATGGGCTTCCCCGACATCAATGGTCGCGAGCGCCGACTCTCAGACATGAAGGGCAAGGTGGTACTGCTCGACTTCACCGCCTACTCTGCCGAGAAGTCGCAAGAGCGCGTCATGCTCATGCGTGAGCTCTACAACAAATACCACGGTCGTGGATTCGAAATCTACCAGGTATCGCTCGACCCAGACGAGCACTACTGGAAGACGGTATGTAAGGAGTTGCCTTGGGTGTGTGTATTCAACCAGGAGGGAATTGCAAGCGACATGATTACCCTTTACCAGGTACAGCAGCTCAACACGTATTTCCTCATCGACCGCGACAACAATCTCGTAAACCGTGCCGAAAACATCCCCGACCTGGAGAAGGCTATCGAGCAACTGCTCTAACCGGCTATAGCAATAATCCACATTTTTCACAAGCCATTCAAGACTTGGGCCAACCAACACAAATGACATGGATTAAGTGGGAGAAACTGCCAAATCTCAAATAAACTATGTGAAAAGTTTGGAAAGTTCGGAAAAAGTCCGTAACTTTGCCCACGAAATGGAGAAATAGAACCGAACGCAAAAGGGTTCCGACTGCAAGAAGTTGGAATTCTTTTCGTTTAGTCTCTATTCAAAGCCATACTGGCAATACAGCCATTTCCTTCACGCTGCACTTTAGGTGCGCTCACGGTGCGCTCACAAAACCGTGAAGAAGTGTGAGTGAAACTAGAGCGATCCTAAAGAGAAGAGAATAGGATGCGAACCTAAGCATTAGAAAAAGACGTCACAAAAGTGACAAAAACCATCTAATAGCGAAAAATAAACAAGAATACTAATTTTGACAAAAAAAAAGAATATTATGGCATATATGACACAAAAAGGCTATGACGAACTCGTAGCCAAACTCCAACACATGGAGAGCGTAGATCGCCCCGCAGCCAGCGCAGCTATTGCTGAGGCACGCGACAAGGGTGACTTGAGTGAGAACGCAGAGTACGACGCTGCCAAAGAGTGGCAGGGCAAACTGGAAGGCGAGATAGCTAAACTGAAGGCAGTCATCTCGGGTGCCAAGATCATCGACCCCAGCAAGCTCAACAACGGCACCGTGCAGATTCTGACCAAGGTAGAGCTGAAGAACGTAAAGAACAACATGAAGATGGCCTATACCATCGTGAGCGAGACAGAGGCCAACCTCCGTCAGGGCAAAATCAGCGTGGCCACCCCCATTGCACAAGCCTTGCTGGGTCACAAGGTAGGCGACGTAGTCAGCGCCAAGGTACCTGCTGGCATTGTGGAACTCGAGATTCTGAACATCACTTTTGAGGAATAAAAACTATGGCAAGCATTTTTAGCCGTATCGTGGCTGGTGAGATTCCCAGCTATAAGATAGCCGAGGACGAGAACTACTACGCTTTCCTCGACATCAGTCCCTTGCAGAAGGGACATACGCTTTGCATCCCCAAACGCGAGGTTGACTACATCTTTGACCTAACCGACGAGGAGTTGGCCGGCCTTCAGGTGTTCACCAAGAAGGTTGCTGTAGCCATCAAGAAGGCAATACCTTGCGTGAAGGTAGGTCAATGCGTACTGGGCTTGGAAGTTCCTCATGCCCACATCCACCTTGTCCCCATGCAGAGCGAGGCCGACATGCGATTTACCAATCCTCACCTGGAACTCTCGAAAGAGGAGTTTGAGGAGATTGCAGAAAAGATAAGAAAGGAGTTCTGAAAAGAACTCCTTTCTCTTTTTTTATACAAGCAATAACGCCATATTTTGCTTTATTGGCCTTGCTATAGGGCAGACAAGAACACCCGTTTCACAGATTATCGTTTTTGGGAGACCATCTGGGTTTATCTGCCCTCACCGATCTTTCTTGAACGTGACGAGCCACACTACTTTACCACGTTTTTCAGATGAGCCTCGTTGCGCAGGCGACGCATCATCTGCAAATCGTCCTTGGGGCAGATCATCAACACCCCACCCTCTTCGGCTATAACAAAGTTGCTAAGTCCACCCACTACAGCCACATGATCCTTGGGCAGACGTATGATATTGCCTTCAGACTCCAATAGGATGCTCTGCGAGTTGAGCAGCAGGTTTCCGTCTGCATCGGCAGGCTTGTCGATATGCAGGGACGTCCACGAACCAATATCTGCCCATCCATAGTGAGCCTGTTCAACGTAAACATTCTCATTCCCTTCCAGTACACCATAATCGATGTTAAGATTGGGCAACGCAGCAAAGAATTCGGGCACTTCACGCTTCGTGGAGTTAGCCAGTTCACTCATCATGCGAGGCAGCTCCACTTCATAGGCGGGCACTTGCTTGGTAAGCTGACGCAACATTACCTGCACGTTGAACATGAACAAACCGACATTCCACAGAAACTCGCCTGACTGCATGAACATCTCGGCAAAGTCACGTTGTGGTTTCTCGGTAAACGACTTCACCTTAGAGAAACCCGGTTTTACTTGATCGCCCACTTGAATGTATCCATACTCCGTGTCTGGACGGGTAGGACATAGGCCCATGGTCAGCAGACCATCGGAATGTGCCACAAATTCGAGTCCGTTGAGCACGTCTGTCTGGAAAGCCGACTCATCAGTAATCCATTGGTCGGCAGGAGAGCATACCACATTGGCCTGTGCATCGCGTTGTGCCGCAATGATGAGCGAGCCAACAGCCACGCTGGCCAAGGTGCCTCGACGAAGAGGCTCCTTTATGATCTGACAATCTGGAATGTCAGGCAACTGCTCACGCACAATGTCGAGATAGTCCTGGCATGTGGATACATAAATATGATCGGGCTGTATGAAACGCAAGAACCTGTCGTAGGTTTGCTGTATTAAGGTGCGTCCTGTTCCAAAAATATCTTGAAACTGCTTGGGGCATTCCACCGTGCTCATCGGCCATAAACGGCTTCCCACCCCACCTGCTAATATTAGACAATAATTTTGATTGATTTGTGCCATGTGTATATTGTATATGATATTAGACTTATATTCTAATAGCGAATTTACACATTTTCGGCCAAAAAAACAAACTTTTTCCCTACATTTTAACAATTAAGTGCATTTTTGCAAAACCGTGTTACTACTCAAGGGCTACGAGAAAGTAGATGTTGGCAGTATCTCTGTCTGAAAGTTCACAGACAGAACACCGGCAAAACCACAACATTTTGAAGCAATCACCTTGCCAATTCTATGCACAGCAAGTCTTGAAGATGACGCCCTACCGCCGAACTGCTTACGCTATTCACCAAGATGGAGAAAGCCAGGAAATGTCCGTTGGGAGCTGTGACGTAGCCCGAAAGGGTTGACACGCCATTTACCGTACCAGTCTTCGCGCGTACATTATTATATGCAGGGGTTCCACGCATACGGCTGCCTATTGTTCCATCGATGCCTGCAATAGGAAGCGACTCATACAAGGGCTCGAAAACGTCCTTGTTATGGTACGCATAACGCAAAATAGTGCTCACCAATGCCGGAGTGGTTTTGTTAGAGTGAGACAATCCGCTACCATCATAGATGGCGTATTCCTCGTCCTTACCGCCAGCACGCTTTATCATGTCGCGCACTTGCTGCTTGCATTGCTCGTACGACCATGCATTCTCATCTCGGAGGTCGCACAGATTAAGCAACATTGACTCAGCATAATAGTTATCGCTGTTCTTCATCATGCGTTTAAGCGTTTCCACAAGAGGCGTATTGAGCGACGTCACCCACATGCCATTAAGCTCTGTGGGAGTGGAGATGCTTCCGTATGCCTTGGAAGAGGAGAAAGCAATGCCATTGTCAACCATGGCATTGTGCAGCAAGGAAGGGAACACGCGAGAGGGATGCTTCTCCCAGAACCAAGAACCCGACACCTGAGACTTCTGTGGTTCATAGCCATACACCATGCCATCTATGCTATCCACGTCAAGAGCCATAAGCTTACCAGCCACGAACTCCACGGCGTCCTTGCCCAGAGTAGGGTCAAAGCCGCCCCTCACATACACATTGCCTTTCAGGTAATGGCGGTCTATGGTATCAACCGCAATGGTATCGTATGCTGACACATTGCTTTGCCGAGGTTCGACCGTGTATTGCAACACCCTGTCAATACGCTCCTCACCATCGGTATAGATATCTGTAAAGAAATTATGGTCGGCGCCAATTGTGCTCAAGGCTGCTATGGAAACAAACAATTTCTGGTTGCTGGCAGGAATGAACATGTCATGGTCGTTGTGCGAATAGATGGTGGAGTCGGAAGTGAGGTCAAACACATTGATGCCTACCTTATAACCACGCTTTACCGTGGTCGTAACACGACGTGCATTTTTACCTTTGCCTCGACGTACCGTCTTCTTGGCATACATATCATGTCGCAGAACGGAGTCGAGACGTGCTCCAAGGTCACGTATCCAACTCTCCTCGTCTGTCCAGTTGACCAGTACATCATCCACATCAAGTTCCAACACCTCATCACCATCCTCCACGGATTCAGGTATGTTGAAATCATCCTCCTGTGCTGAAACGGGAAGACTGCCCCAAAAGAGTAAGAAAAGGCAAAAAGATATATAATATTTAATTTTCAAAATCATAGTCAAAAATTCAATCCCCCAAACAATGCCTCATGCAAAATTTGCATTTGCCACGTACAAAGGTACAATATCTGATTTACAATACCACACAAAGTGCTGAAAAAACAAGTGCAAAGGTAACCAAAAAACGCCGTAACTGCAAAACTACGGCAAATAATTCACACCATATCTTGTACGTTTCGTTACAAAATGCTAATTTTGCAAAAAAGATATTCCAAACAATTCTATCTACAGAGATGGCTACCCATAACACAATAGGAAAAAACGGAGAAGACCGTGCTGCCCAATATCTCGAAGACCTGGGCTACCGCATCATAGCGCGCAACTGGCGTAATCGTGGCCGCAAAGAACTCGACATTGTGGCCATCGATGGTGACACGCTGGTATTTGTGGAAGTCAAGACACGTACAGCCAACACCCTGACGTCACCTTTTGCCGCGGTCAACGGACTAAAGATGCACCGACTCACCTTGGCAGCCGACTCATTCATCCGTGCCAACAATATCAACATGAATGCCCGTTTTGACGTCATCGGCATTACGGGCAGTAAGATAGAGCACATCAAAAATGCCTTTATGCCTGCGGCAACATATTATTAGCATGCAACAGTTCACACATATACATCTTGAAACGGTTGATTCTACCAACAACTTCCTTCGCAGTTACCAACCCGAAGAGAAGAGTCATATCACACTCGTCACGGCCGACTATCAGACTGCGGGCAGAGGACAGCGTGGCAATTCCTGGGAGTCGGAGGAAGGCAAGAACGTAGTGTATAGCCTACTCATCCACCCTTCCACAGTACGTCCTTCACAAATATTCTCCATTTCCGAGATAGCCGCCCTCTCTGTTTGCCAAGCACTCAACGAGTTTTTACCGGAAGACAAGCTTCGGACGTCTAGAGGAGGCTTCCGCGTAAAATGGCCTAACGACATCTACTACGAAGATTGCAAGATTGCAGGCATACTCATCGAGACAGACCTCATGGGTGGACATATTGCCAATGCCATCATCGGCGTGGGCATCAACATCAACCAGCAACAGTTCCTCAGCGATGCTCCCAACCCTATCTCTCTTTACCAGATCAAAGGAGAGCTGACTAACCGTAAACAGTTACTCGCAACCGTAATGGACCATTTCAAGAAACTCTACGAACAACTGGAGCAAGGAGAGTTCGAGGCCATCCATTACCTCTTCATGCAACATCTTTATCGTAACGAAGGAATGCATCCCTATACCGACGAGGGTGGTGCCTTTATGGCACGAATAGTTGACGTGGAACCGAGCGGCCACCTCATACTCGAGGATATGCAAGGCAGCACCCGACGCTATGCCTTCAAAGAAGTCAGTTTCGTCATTCCGCAATTCAAGCAATAAGAGCAGGTCCCCAAGATGTTGATGATGGGCGATTTCAAACTATGAACTATGAACTATGGACTATGAACTAAAAAAGCATCACCGATGATTCCGATGATGCTTTTTATATTGTTCCAGAGAAAGGTACTGTATTAGTTGTGTACCAAGGTACCTATCTCCTCACCTTCCATCACACGCTTCAGGTTGCCCAGAATGTCCATATTGAAAACATAGATAGGAAGGTCGTTCTGCATACACATAGCCGTGGCGGTGATATCCATCACTTTAAGTCCCTTAGCAATGACATCCTGATAGGTGATGTCATGATACTTGGTTGCTGTAGGATCCTTCTCGGGATCGGCTGTGTAAACACCATCCACACGAGTGCCCTTCAGCATTACGTCTGCCTCAATCTCGATACCACGAAGGCTACTACCAGTATCAGTAGTGAAATATGGACTGCCAGTACCTGCACTCATAATAACCACTTCGCCATTCTCCATGGCTTCGATGGCCTTCCACTTGGTGTAGAACTCGCCAATGGGTTCCATACGAATAGCGGTAAGCACACGATTCTTCTGACCGATTGCACCCAAAGCACTACTCAAGGCCAACGAATTGATAACCGTGGCGCACATACCCATCTGGTCACCCTTCACGCGGTCGAAACCATTACCGGCACCTGTCAAACCACGAAAGATGTTACCACCGCCGATAACGATGCCTATCTGCACACCCATCTCGGCTATCTCCTTGATTTGTGCGGCATATTGATTAAGACGCTCCACATTGATGCCCTGCTTCTGCTCGCCAGCAAGACTCTCACCACTAAGCTTTAAAAGAATACGCTTGAATTTCATATTGTATAGTTTGTTATAGGACTTCTAAATAACCCCAAGAGCCGCACTCTTACTGCGTAATGACAGCATCAACAGTACCTCCGTTGTTGGTATATGCTCCACCTACCTTGATACCACGACTCTTCTTACCAGTATTCTTAACCACGACATTTCCACCATTTACGGTAAGGTTGCCGTCCACCTTGATACCCATGCAACGATGAGGATCATCAACACACTCGTCAAGGGTACACAAAGCACCAGAAGCCTCGATGTTGATATTGGTCTCGGAATCAGCACTACCAATGGTCATGCTACCATCTGCTTGAATACCTCTTGAACCATTTCCCTGAGCCTTCAAAGTGATACTACCACCACTTATGGCCACATCGCCATCAGTCTTGAGGCACTTGCAATCCTCGTTCTTGACAACTCCGTTAATAGTACCACCCTTGATAATAATCATGCCGTTGTTCTCTTCCTTCGTGTCAATGACGCCATCGCCTGTCAACAAAGCCTCAACCTGAATGCCATCACCCTCGGTATTCTCATCAAAAGTCAACTCACCACCATTCATCTGGAAATATTGTCCCGCATGGATGGCATCACTCTTTGCCATGGCAATGTTAATCTTGCCTGTGCTCTTCTTCAGTTGAAGATATTCCTTGATAGAAATGGCATGACGTGCATTACCGCTGACTGTGAGCGTTCCTGCCCCTTCAACCTCAAGGTGTCCCTTGCAGTACAGACAAGCTTTCTGGTCACCACTGGCAGCATCGGTAAGCACATTGGTAGTACCGGCATTCAACACCATGGCGATACGTTTTCCGCATTGAATATCGAGAGCAGCACCTTTTGTGCTGGTCAAATTCAGTCCATCAAGCACAAAGGTAGTCTTATACCCACCATTATAGGTAAAACTGCCATTGGCACTTGAACCCGAAAGCACAAACTCGCACTCGTTGCTTACATTCTTATTGGTGATGACCACATCAGCCCCATCGACGGTAGCAGTCACATCGGATGCCACAGAAGCAGGAATATTGACCACCACCCCACTGGCATTGTATGCAACGGTTACCTGAGGCACAATGACGATACTATCAATAGCCGAGATGGCATAAGACTTACCCTGAATAGTGATATCAGAACCATTGACATTCATTTCGCCAGCCTCCGCAATATCAACCACTTTGTCTTTTCCATTCTGCCAGATACGCATGTGAGTCTGCGCATGCATAAACATACTCGTAAGGAGAGAGAAAGCTAATAATGTATATTTTTTCATCACTTACTAATCTTAATAGTTTGTTTACCCAAGTTAACGATATATACACCAGCAGGCATCTTGGAAAGGCTTACCTGTGCAGAACCCTGCACGCTTGCCATGCCCTGCAATGTGCCAGCTGCATTGTAGATACGAAGCAGACCCTGGCCCTTAGCATTAAGCACACCGTTTACAACCTGCAAACCCTCGCATGCTTCAGGCAGACTTTCAATGGCAGTTGCCGTACTGGCAAAAAACATCTTCTGCAATTCGCTTTGGGGGAAGGCAACCTCTCCCTCGCTGGTAGTAACCACTACGAGCATCTCACTCACGTTAAAGGTAATCTTCTGAACCGTAGCCAACTCTATACTTTGCTCAGCCGAGGAGGTGGCTACCGTAAGATACTTATAATCGCTCTGTGCCATTGCCATGGAAGAGATAGCCAGGGCAGAGAGACTTAAAAGAAACTTTTTCATTTGCATTTTATCATATTAGGTTGTCTTTATACATAGGGAAGAACCCATACTAGGGTTTGCGTTTCCTTACAATTAAAAGTCATAACTATACCCTAGACTTATGGCATGCATTCTTTCGTAAGGATGACTCATACGATCCAGCGTAAGTATATAGGACAACGATACATCATTATGCTTGTTAATCTTGTATTCGGTACCCACACTGGTACGCAGCTTATCAAAATTCATGTGTGCACCAGCCTCTACGTTGTTATGAATTTCCACCGAAACAAAAGGCGACCAATCAAGATGCTTCTTGTCCAGTTGGAACTTGATGCGGCTACGTAGCACTTGACGACTTTCACAATCTTTGTACTTGATGTCCATTTCGTCCATGTCATACACGTATTCGCCATTCGTGCCATCCAATCCGACACACTCATAGCGTTCAACATGTTGAGCTGCACGATGGGTAAACTGATAGCGCATACGTCCTGAGATTCGTAGCCACTTCCACAACTTCACCGAACTACTTGCATCCACATACAAACGATTGCGATGCGACCAGTTGGAGGGCGTGAGCCATTTCTTGCCGGCACTCTCTTGGTTGTAGTCAAACATCAAGGCATAGCCTGCACTCAATTTGAGATACTTGTGTGCCTTGAAACTCACGCTGGGACCTAAAGACATACGGTCGACCGCCTGGCAGTCGTCCATCGTTCGAAGCTCTGCATCAAAGCCAATGCTCCAATTTCGAGGCAAACTCTTGGAGGCACCCAGTTCAAGCCAGACACCCAAGTCGTCATTCTCACCATCTGCCCAAACTGCAAAAGGAAGGGAGAGGAGAAAAAGGCTAAGCAGAATCTTCTTCATAACAAGCAAAATGATAGGTTATGTAATTATGTTATTTCTTAGGCAAACGAGTCACGTTCATCATGCTGCTACCCTTGTCCATCTTCTCATCGTAGAAGATACGAATCAGCACGCTGTCCTTCAGGAAGTCGATGGTACCCACTTCAACATTGAGAATCTTCAGTCCTGTACGCTTCTCAAGGTCAGCAATCAGCTCTGCACGCTTCTCGGGAGCCACCAAGTTGACATTGTCGTATTTAATATATTTGGAGCATGAGTCGTTGATTATCTTGCTCGACTCAAACATCCATGCCAAGAAGATGAAGAACAGATTAGCGAGTGCCAAAGAGAGTATGTTCTCCCAATGCATCTTTACCACCATGGCATTGACCACACTGGTAGAAACGAGCATGAAGAGGTAGGTCATCTCACGAATGGGTATGGCCTCTGTACGGTAACGAATAATACCAAAGATGGCAAACAGGCCCAAAGCTGCACCCGTCTTCATCTTTGAACCTTCCATCAGACTGACAAGCAAGAATATGCTCATAGCCATAATGATGTAGATAAACAGATAATCACGGCGCTTACTCTTAGGATAGTAGAAACAACGCGCAATCACACCAACCATTACAAAGTTGATGGCCAAACGAATCAGTAAGGAATAAAAGTCGTCCATGTGACCCATTCCCAAACCCAGGAAGGTTTCACCCACTACATCTTCAAGGGGATTCTCTAAAATTTCATCCATAATATTTAATTTAAATTAGTTTTGTTCGTTATACATTACAATACAGGTTAAAATTGACTACCCTCCTACTATATTACATAAGGGGCTTTCCTACTAATCGACCTATCCTGACCAGTTTTGGTTTAAAAAGATTGTTCTTGAGATTCTTGTTGGTCATCACGCTGCCAATACAGTATTTGCTGAAACCACTCGGCTTGATGCGAAGCTGACGCAGCATATCCAGCACAGGACTGAACACATTGCCATCGCGCTTAAGCTCGATGATGACAAGATCGCCTGTGCCGACATCTGAACCCGTCTCGTAGTTATGGAACTGCACATCAAAGTCTATTGTCAATCTTTCCGTCTTGGCATAGTTCACCAAGGTGATACGATGAAAATTATTCTGCACGGTTTCATGAATGTCACAAACCCTCTGGTTGACGCGTTCCATAAGGAAGTCACCCATTTCAGCTATCTGACCCTGCCCAGGAACCTCCACACGCTTCTTCTTGGTACGTCCATGGTTGTTCTTGGTCTTCACTTCAAGAAAGGTTACCCCACTATCCATATAAGTACGTACACGTACCTTCTGTCGGGGTGCGCGACCATTATGGTGATCCATATAAAAGTGATGGTCTTCGGTATCCCAATAGGTAGTACGGTATGAAGCAATCCTGCTACCGGCATTGAACTGGGCATAATACTTACCCTGCGCCAGTTCGAGCAAGGAAGCCAATTGAACCTTGTTCGTCACAAACTTCTTGTCTGTACGATTCATCAAGCGAATGGAAGACATCTCCTCAAGCGTGATGGGGTCCAACAGCTCCAACAAGTTCTCTATTCGCTTATCAATATCCATTTCATCAACTTGTTTCTTAACGTTTCGGGTACAAATATACAAAAAAATATAGTTATTAGTCTTCTTTTCTTGCAAAATTGAAATAAAACCTTTACTTTTGTTGCAGTAAAAAACAAAAACATTCGTATTTATTCAAAAAACATAACCGCATGATAGAAGTTAAGGAAGTACTCGGCGCTGCCGAGGAGAAGATGGAAGAAGCTGTGATGTATCTTGAGGAAGCATTGGCGCATATCCGTGCAGGCAAGGCAAACACCAAGATTCTTGACGGTGTAAGAGTTGACAGTTACGGTAGTATGGTTCCCTTGAACAATGTTGCCAGCATCACCACCCCCGATGCCAGAACCATTGCCATCAAGCCTTGGGACAAGAACATGTTCCGTCCTATCGAAAAGGCCATCATGGATAGCAGTGTAGGCATCACTCCCGAAAACAATGGTGAGATTATCCGTCTGGGTATTCCCCCATTGACAGAGGAACGTCGTAAGCAACTGGCCAAGCAATGTAAGGGCGAGGCTGAGAATGCTAAGGTCAGCGTTCGTAATGCTCGTCGCGACACCATCGACAAACTGAAGAAGGGTATCAAGGATGGCTTGTCTGAGGACCTCGAGAAGGATGCAGAGGACGAATTGCAGAAAATGCACGACCGCTACATCAAGAAGGTTGATGAGCTCTATGCCAACAAGGAGAAGGAAATCATGACCGTCTAATAATGGCACTATAGCAATTTTTAACACAGAGACCTGAAGACGTGCGGAAAAGAATTAACACCGCCTCTTTGCGTCTCTGTGTTATCATTTTAACAATAAACCTTCAGACTTTCAACATTGACAAAGACTGGAACCATAATTAAAAACACAGGAAGCTGGTACGTCGTGCGCACCAATGACAACGAAGTGTTCGACTGTAAGGTAAAAGGTAACTTTCGCCTCAAAGGCATTCGCAGCACCAATCCTGTTGCCGTGGGAGATAACGTCAAGATTTCATTGCAACCCGATGGCAATACCGCCTTGATTGAAGAGATTATCGATCGCAAGAACTATGTGATTCGCAAGGCTTCCAACCTCTCCAAACAGAGTCATATCATTGCTGCTAATGTTGATATAGCTGTGCTTGTAGTCACTGTGGCACACCCGGAGACGTCAACCACCTTTATCGACCGTTTCCTGGCCTCTACCGAAGCATATCGCATCCCTGTCACCCTCGTCTTCAACAAAATCGATTTACTCAACGACGAGGAGACACACTATCTGGATGCTGTAATCAACCTATACGAGAACATTGGCTACCCATGCCTGAAGTGTTCTGCACAAACGGGTCAGGGCATAGAAGAAGGTGTTGGCAACAGTCCCTCCTTACACGAATTGCTAAAGGATAAGGTCACTCTACTGAGTGGAAACAGCGGTGTGGGTAAGAGTACCTTGCTCAACCGCCTTATACCCGACGCAAAAGCCAAGACGTCAGAAATCAGTTCTGCTCACGACACAGGTCAGCATACCACCACATTCAGTCAAATGTTCGACCTTCCTGAAGGAGGTAATATAATTGACACCCCAGGAATTAAGGGGTTTGGCACCTTTGATATGGAACGAAGTGAAGTGAGTCACTATTTCCGTGAGATATTCGAGATAGGACGTGACTGCAAATATGGTGACTGCACCCACACCAAGGAGCCCGGTTGTGCTGTACTAAAAGCCTTAGAGGAACACTATATATCACAGTCTCGCTATCAAAGTTACCTCTCAATGCTCGATGATAAAGATGAGACAAAGTACCGACAAGGGTACTAAGCTATATTCTATATAGTTATACAAGATTCGCAGACCCAAATTGTGGAAATTACGGCTCAATCCGAAAAATCGTTTGCATAGTATTACGCATATAATTTCAAAAGCTTAAACAGAAAAAAGAAGCAAAGCCCAAGAAACACTTCATATAAAATATAGGGTGCTTGTGGCTTTCGTTTGAAAAGTGATTATTATAACTGAACGCAAAGAACCCAGAGAAAATCCTCTGGGTTCATTTATTTTTTGATATAATCCACAAAACGATATTGTTGCGCGTGTCGTTCATCAACCTCATGAGGTTCATCAAAGCACACCTTCCACTCTGTCTTATCAAAAGCAGGGAAGAAAGCATCAGCCTCCTCAGGTGTATCCTCTACCTCTGTTAAACATAGCTTGTCGGCCAAGTGAAGAGCCATTTCATAGACGCTGGCACCACCAATAATGTAAACCTCCTCGTCCTCAGCACAAGAGGCTAAAGCACTCTCCAATGAACGAAACACCTCTGCATTAGGCAAAGTAAGGTCAGAGTGACTTAGAACCACGTTACGACGATTTGGCAAAGCACCTTTAGGGAAAGACTCGAAAGTCTTACGTCCCATAATGATGGTATGTCCTGTAGTAAGAGCCTTGAAACGCTTCAAGTCATTGGGAAGCCAATACAACAATTTGTTCTTATAGCCGATTGCATTGTTTTTAGCAACAGCCGCAATAATAGTTATTGTCATAGTAGGAAAATTAAAAACGGCGATACGAAAGCGTACCGCCGTTTTTTTAAAGACTATTGATATTAATTTCTCTGTGATGCAGAGTAATTCAATTTCAATGCATAAGACTTACGCAATACCTCTTTAATATCGGTAATGATACCCATCTGAGTGTAAACATCAGCCTTGATAGAGATAACCTGCTTAGTCTGATCCTGCATACCCTGACGCTCCTGAGCTACGAAGTCCATAACCTCACGAGTATCTGCGTAACGGTCGTTCAACTGGATACGAGTACCCGTACCGAACTGACCACGCAAATTATCGGTTGGAGGACCAACATAGATGAATGATACGTCAGACTTATGCTCAAGTTTCTCGAGCTCAGTACCTGAAGGCACTGTAAACTTCACCTTAAGAGTAACCTCACGCATGGTGGTAACCATCATGAAGAAGAACAAAATGGTGAAGATCAAGTCAGGAAGAGATGAAGTACTCAACTCAGGCATCTCACGACTTGCTTTTTTCTTAAATCCTGCCATAGTTCTTTTTTATTATTCTTAATTAGCGAATTTCTTAGTGTAGTCTACAGGTTCTGCCTCAGAGATCTTCTGGGGATAAATCTCGCGGATTGCACCCTTGTTATCATCATTCAGCGCCTCGTAGGGACGACCAAACTTCTCTTTTGCTCTCTCATCACGCAATTCATTGTATGCTGCTACCAGCTCATTCTGAACTGCGAAGTATGCTGCATAAGGAGTACCGCGGTCACTTGCCAATGAGATAACGTGCTTGTCAGAGCACAATGTGGGACCGAGACCAGGTACGTTGACCATAGAACACTCGGGACCCTTTGTCTCACCAGGAGCGGGCTTACCAGCGATGAAATCCTTAACCAGAGAACGAAGACGTGCCAAATCGTTGGGTGTACATTCCAATTTCTCTCCACCACTGATCATGATCTTACCAATGGAGTTGATGTTCACCTTGAAGATATTACGCTCGTTAATCTGGACCATATTCTTCTCCTGATTTTCAGGTGGGGGCGGAAGGCGTCGTGTAAGACCCTTATCCGTATCCATTGAAGTGGTTACCAGGAAGAAGATAAGCAACATGAAAGAGATATCGGCGGTTGAACTGGTGTTCAGTCCCGGCATCTTCTTTTTCTTCTTTGCCATATCTCGAATAGGTTTTAAGTTCTAAAATTATTTCTTTACAGCAGACTTGGTCATCATACCAGATGCGCAAATAACTGAAACGATAGCAGCACCCAGGAAGAGGATGTAGATAGTCCAGATATAAGCATCAGCAACAGCCAAATCAGTAGTGGTGTACTCAGCACCCTCGGGAACCTCCTGGCCACCGAAAAGCATACGCAGTACGAAATACAGTACCATAGAACCACCACAGTAGGTGATTACGCGGATAAGACCACCATCACGGAACTTAGTGACAGCCATCACCAAGTTCCAAATTGTGAGACCAGCGAGTACTACTACGTAAGCATACATACCTAAGATAAGTACGTTTGTGAACTTAGGCTCATTCAAGCCATCCTCATTGACTTCATCAAAGCCAACAAAGAAGAACAGTAAAAGAATGAGTACAGCAATACCCATGCAAGCCCACATGACCAACTTGGATAGGTTTTGAGTTTTCATAATGAGTCTCCTTTCTTGTTAATCGGTTACTTCTTTATTCTTATTATATATTCTCAATTACTTCTTGCACTTGTCAGACTTAACGCACATTACGAGAAGCTCCTGAGCAGCCTCCTCCATGTTAGCGGTAAGAGCCTCAACGCGAGACAAGATGTAGTTGTAGAATACCTGAAGAATAAGAGCAACAACGATACCGAAGATGGTAGTAATCAAAGCGACCTTCATACCACCAGCAACAACGGTAGGAGAAATATCACCAGCCTTCTGAATATCATCGAAGGCCTGAACCATACCGATCACAGTACCCAAGAATCCGAGAGAAGGAGCCATTGCAATAAACAAGGTAATCCAAGAGCAGTTCTCCTCGAGGTAAGTACCCTGAACCTCAGCCTCCATGTTGATGGTACGCTCGATAGTAGCGATATCGTTCTCCTCATCGCTCTCCAAGCAAGACAAAGCCTTCTTTGATACCTGAGCAACAGGACCACGAGAGTTAGAGCAAACCTTGATAGCCTCCTTAACCTTGCCAGCAGCAACCATGTCAGCCAAGTCCTTCATGAACTTCTTGGTGTTAACCTGAGCAAGAGTCAAGTAAATGATACGCTCGATACAAAGAGCAAGACCCAAAACCAAAGCGATAGCAACGAGTGCCATGAAGTCAGCACCACCCTCGATGAACTTAGTCTTCAAAGACTTGTGCAAACTTGTACTTTCCTCCTCAACAACAGCAGGAGTGGCAGCCTCCTCTGCGGGAGCCTCAGCCTCTTCTACAGCGGTAGAATCAGTAGCAGCAGCAGCGCTATCTACCTGCTCGGTAGCAGCAGCCTCAGCCTCTTGAGCCATTACGGAAGTTGACATGCCAAATGAGCAAGCAGCTACCATCGCAACAATTGCAAAAAACTTTTTCATTGTGTGTAATTTTTAGGATTAATTAATTTGTTATTTAGTTATTTTTCTCTTTCATGAATGTTTTTCACGTGCGGAGAGACGGGGATTCGAACCCCGGATACGCTTTTGACGTATACACGCTTTCCAGGCGTGCCTCTTCAGCCACTCGAGCATCTCTCCCTATCAATCCCACATAGGCCGAACGTGAGCACAATGTACTTTGCGCACTATTTTCTGTTACAAAAATATCTATTTATTTTGAGACTCACACCATTTATAGGGAAAAACTTTCAACTTTTCATCAAAATTTCGCAAAAACAAGCATTTTTTACGCGTTTAAGCATTTAAAAATGCGAAGTACGTTGTCGCTTGTCTGCTTCATCACCTCTTCCGGAGTCACCCCATACAGGTCTGCCAGACGTAGTAAAGTGTGATAGGCGAAGGCTGGTTCATTGCGTTTCCCCCGGCATGGTACAGGCGCCAGATAGGGTGCATCGGTCTCAATTACGATTCGATTCAAGGGTACTTCCTTCAGCACATCTGGAAGAATGGATTTCTTATAGGTAAGCACACCTCCTATTCCCAGCACAAATCCGTCAAAACGCAGGAGTTCCTCGGCCTCATCACGTGTGCCACCAAAACAATGAAACACGCCCTTTAGGTGATTACCCTCGTATTTCTTCATTATATCGACTAAATCGGAATGTGCCGAACGCGTATGGATCATCAAAGGAAGCTGCTTCTCGACGGCCCAGCCTATCTGTTGTTCAAAAGCATCTTTTTGCTCTTCACGATGCGTATCATCCCAGTAATAGTCAAGTCCCACCTCACCGATGGCAATATATGGATGTCCCTCTTGCAACAGTTCATGCATCGCATCCAACTTCGATTGGTAGTCTTCACCTAAATCCTCAGGATGAATGCCAAGCATAGGAAACAAGAAACCCGGATATTGCGCACAAAGGTCGAGCATCGGCTGCACAGTGTCGGGATTGATGTTAGGCAAAAGTACCTTGTCAAGTCCTGCTTGCTTTGCACGAATTATCACGTCGGCGATGTCCTCGTTGAATTCCGGCCCGTAAATATGACTATGAGTGTCGATAAATCCCATGTAATAAACAATAAAGTTTATGGATGTGAGAAACAGAGTCAAATAACAGAATCATGATTTTCTGTTCAATAGTTTATATGCCAACTCACAAAGCATCTGCTTTCTTTCGGCAGGCAGCTGTACCTTTTCCAGGCACTGGATAGCCTGTTGGAAATACTCGTTGATGCGTTGGTTGGCTAATTCAGGAATACCTAACTCATTATAGATACGCGTAACAGCAGGGATCTTTTCCTCGGGTTTAGCATCTGCCATGTCAATCCATCTCTGCAGTTCATCAGCCAACTCGCCCTTTGCCAGCAATTGTGCATTGATCAACATGTAGGTCTTTTTATTGCACATGATGTCGCCACCAATCTTCTTTCCAAAGGTCTTAAAGTCGCCATACACATCAAGATAGTCATCCTGCAACTGGAATGAGAGTCCCAACTTTTCGCCAAACTGATACAAGGCTTCTGCGTCAGATGCCGGTGCATCTGCAAGCAAAGCACCCATGTTAAGGGCACAGGCCAAGAGCACGGAAGTCTTCAAACGTATCATTTCCAGGTATTCAGCCTCGGTCACGTCATTGCGGCTTTCAAAATCCATGTCATATTGCTGACCTTCGTCAATCTCAATAGCAGTCTTTGTAAACAACGTGACGACATCAGGCAAATGTCTGGCATCACACTTCGACACACGCTGCATAGCCATGACCAGCATATTGTCACCACTAAGAATGGCCGTATTCTCATCCCACTTCTTGTGGACAGTAGGTTTGCCACGACGCACATCGGCCCTGTCCATCAAGTCGTCATGCAGAAGGGTGAAATTATGATACGTTTCCAATCCCAATGCCGGAAGCATCACGTTTTCTACATCATCCTTATACATATTGTAAGCCATGAGAAGCAACACAGGCCGAATACGCTTGCCACCCAGTGAAAGCACATAACTGATGGGAGCATACAACCCCTTTGGCACAGAGGTCACATCATGGGCAACCAAAGCCTTATTAACCAGTTCAAGCAATTCTACACTATTGTACATCATAACAGATATCGAGAAAAATATTTAGTGATGCCACACATGGAAACCACACAAACACCACTCTGCAAAGCTAATAAAAGGAAATGAGAAAAAGAAAGGCTGCTCTTGGGGCAGCCTTTCTTAAATTATATAAATATGATTTTTAGTTCAAGCGGAACATTACAGGCAAGTTAAAGCGAGAACGTACAGTCTTGTTACCCTGACGTGCGGGCTTCCACTTAGGCATCTGCTTTACCACGCGCTCAGCCTCCTTCGACAAGTTCTCATCGGGAGAACGCATTACCTTAACATCTACGATAGAACCGTCCTTGTTAACAACGAAGCTAACGAATACACGACCCTGGATACCCTGCTCCTGGCAGACTGCGGGATACTTAATGTGCTCGCTCAACCACTTGTAGCAAGCTTCCTCACCACCAGGGAACTGAGCATTCTGCTCTACCACCTCGAAGATACGGTCATCATCAACAGCCTCGACAACGGGACCTGCTGCAGGAGGACCTGCAACGGCAGTAGGAGCACCAGTACCTACAGTACCAATAACCACCTGATTTACTTCCTCACTAGTTTCAATCTTCTCGTCCTTGATCTCCACATCGTCCTCCACGATCTGCAAGATTTCGGGCTGAACATTGTTGTTCACTACAGGTGCGGCGGGTTGTACCTCTTCCTGAATGGTAACGGGAATCATGTCTTCTTCCTGCGCCATTTCATAGATGGGCTCAGCCTCTTCCTCAACCTTCACATCAATTTGTGTCAACTCAAAAGCGGCGAACATGAACGCCAGAGTTACACACAGACCAATCAAGACGCTTGTGCTTCTTTGCTGTCTGATGTCTTCTGTCATAGTACCTTCCATAGTATATTATTTTTTTCTTGTTTTCGACTTATGGGCACAAATTTAGTACAAATTTCTCATTTCGCATTACGTTGCGGCTTTTTTTTTATCAAAATAGGCATTTTTTTAGATTTAGAGCCCTAAAAAAAACAAATATCAGCAGAAAAACGTAACTTTGGTGCAAAATTACAACAAAGATGCACGCACGCTTTCTCCTTATATTATTTACTTTTTTTTGCGCAATGCCACTCGTTGCGCAAGAAAGCAGCAGCGTTTTCAATTTTCTCTCACTGGCATCTTCTTCTCACGCCAACGCTTTAGGTGGTAAAAACATCACGATGGTCGAGAATGATGCTTCGCTCATCTTGCAGAACCCCGCCCTCATGTCGGGGGTTGACGACAACTCCATTAGTTTGAACTTCCTCACCTATATGAAGGGTAGTAAAATGGGAAGCGCCACCTACGTCAGAACCATTGACGAACGCGGTACGTGGGGCGTGGCTGCCCAGTTTGTTGGCTATGGCTCGATGAAAGAGACTCTCGAGACAGGACAGGTAATAGGCGACATGGGGGCACTCGACATGGCTCTGAGTGGCATGTACAGCTACAGCCTCAACGATTTTTGGGTGGGCGGTGTAACCGGAAAGTTCATCTATTCCAAATACGGTTCATACAATTCCGTAGGCCTCGCTGCCGACCTTGCCCTTAGCTATTTCGACGAGGAAGGTGATTTCTCCACCTCACTTGTGGCGGCTAACCTGGGCGGACAGGTTAAGGCTTTCGGCGAAGAGCACGAGCGCATCCTGTTCAACCTGCAATGGGGATTCACCAAGGGCATTGCACATGCACCCTTCCGTGTATCCGTAACGCTTTCCGACCTTACCCATTGGAGCAAAAAGTATTACTACAGTCCAGATGAAGAACCTGGCTTTGGACGCATATTGATGAACCACGTCAACATTGGTGTGGACATTGTGCCCAGCAATCAGTTCTACCTTGCCCTTGGATATAATTTCCGCAGGGCATACGAACTCAAGGCGGCAGGCTCCAGTCACATGGCTGGCTTCACCTGTGGTGCTGGTGTCATCCTTAAAAGACTGAACTTAGGCATTGCCTATGCCAAATATCATGTCAGCGCTCCCAGTCTCTCGCTCACCCTGGGATATGGGTTGTAAGGCAGTCCCCTGCCCCCTGTAGAGGAATAAGAGCAATGCTGAAATAACATATTTTGTTATATAAAAAGAATACAAATTTAACAATGTATATTATATGAAAAAGATTACGATAGCCATTGACGGACACTCGTCGTGTGGAAAGAGTACCATGGCCAAGGACTTGGCACGAAAACTCGGTTACGTGTATATTGACACAGGTGCCATGTACCGCGCCGTGACACTTTTTGCCATCGAGCACAACCTGATTGAGGACGAGGTGGACGTAGAGGGACTTCGCTCACAGATGGAAAATGTCAACATCAGCTTCCTGTTCAACGAAGCTACCGGTCGCCCCGACACGTATTTAAATGGTACGCGCGTAGAAGACCGCATCCGAACCATGGAAGTATCGTCGAAGGTAAGCCTTATTGCTGCCATCGACTTTGTGCGCACGGCTATGGTGGCCCTGCAGCAGGAGATGGGCAATGGCGGAGGCGTGGTGATGGACGGACGTGACATCGGCACCACCGTGTTCCCACATGCCGAACTGAAGATTTTCGTGACGGCTTCTGCGGAAGTGCGTGCCAAGCGTCGCTATGACGAACTTACCGCCAAGGGCGAAGTATGCAACTTGCAGGAGATCCTTGAAAACGTGCAGGAGCGTGACCGCCTTGACAGCACGCGTGCCGTAAGCCCACTTCGCAAAGCCGATGATGCCATTGTGCTCGACAACAGCGACCTTACCATTGAGCAGCAGAACGAATGGTTGATGGAGAAGGCCATGGCAACCATCAATGCTCAGGGCTAACCCTTTATTCCCAGCACATTTCAATATTTTTACCACATGACCATCGAGATTGACCAAGGTTCCGGATTTTGCTTTGGCGTGACACGCGCCATCAGCAAGGCAGAGGAGGAGTTGGCAGGCAGCAAGACGTTGTATTGCCTGGGCGACATCGTGCACAACGGCCAGGAGTGCACGCGCCTGCAGCAGCTTGGCCTCATCACCATTGAGCACGACGAATTCAATGAGCTGCGCGATGCCACCGTGCTGCTGCGAGCACACGGAGAGCCACCTTCCACCTACCACATAGCCACTGAGAACCATCTTGAACTGGTCGATGCCACTTGTCCAGTGGTGCTGCACCTGCAAGAGCGCATCAAGAAGGAATACGTCACCGACCCCACCCACCAAAAGCAGATTGTCATCTTTGGCAAGAATGGTCATGCCGAGGTGCTTGGTCTTGTGGGCCAGACCGATGGAACCGCCATCGTGATTGAGACTCCCGAGGAAGCCCGCAAGCTTGATTTCCATCGTGACATCTGCCTGTATTCACAAACCACCAAGTCGCTCGACGGCTTCCGCAAGACGGTGGAGTTCATCCAGCAGCACATACACCCGTCTGCCACATTCTGCTATTACGACACCATCTGCCGCCAGGTGGCCAACCGCATGCCTCACATTCGCGAGTTTGCCTCACGCCATGACGTAGTGCTCTTTGTCTGCGGCAAGAAGAGCAGCAACGGCAAGGCTCTCTTCGAGCAATGCCTGTCGGCCAACCCACACTCCTACATGATCGACGCTGCCAGTGACATTGACATGCGTTGGCTGGAGGGATTTGAATCCGTGGGTATCTGTGGAGCCACCAGCACGCCCAAATGGCTAATGGATGAGTGCAAAGTACGCATCGAGGAGTTGCTTGGCTGCCACGAATGAGGTCTTCTGTCCTGCCAGCACACTCTTCTCCTCTGCCATCAGCATGTCGTGGATGGTATTGTTCTGGAAGAAGCTGTTGCGCAACTGCTCATTGATGCTCTCATACATCCAGTACTTCGACTGCTCGTTACGGCGATACTCAAAGTAGCCCGACTTCTTCACAAAGTCGAAGTAGCTGAATATCATATCCCACACCTCCTTGATGCCGTAGCCGAAGAAGCCGCTGTAGGTCAGCACCTGCGGAGTCCATCCGCTCTCGGGCATGGGGAACAAGTGCAAGGCGTTGCGGAACTGCGTAGCCGCCAACTGGCACTTGTCCACGTTGTTACCGTCACACTTGTTGATGACGATGCCATCGGCCATCTCCATGATGCCTCGCTTGATGCCCTGCAGCTCATCGCCTGTTCCGGCCAGCTGAATGAGCAGGAAGAAGTCCACCATCGAGTGGCAGGCCGTCTCACTCTGTCCCACGCCTACCGTCTCCACAAACACCTTGTCGTAGCCTGCAGCCTCACACAGGATGATGGTCTCACGCGTCTTGCGAGCCACACCACCCAGACTGCCGGCTGAGGGACTGGGACGTATGAACGAGTCGGGATGAACGGAGAGCTTCTCCATTCGGGTCTTATCGCCAAGGATGCTTCCTTTTGTCCTTTCGCTCGAGGGGTCGATGGCCAGCACGGCCAGTTTCCCGCCATATTCTTTCAGAACATGCACGCCAAACTCGTCGATGCTCGTACTCTTACCAGCACCTGGCACGCCGCTGATGCCTATGCGCACCGACTTGCCGCTGTAGGGCAGACAACGCTCTATGACCTCCTGAGCCACCTGCTGGTGGTCGGGATTGGTACTCTCGACCAACGTCACCGCCTGCCCCAGTACCGAGGTGTTGCCTTTCAGTATGCCTTCCACATAGTCGCTCGCCGTAAGTTTGCGACGTGCAAACCTGCTGCGCTGCAGGTAGGGGTTGATGATAGAGGGCTGTTCCACTCCGTCATTGACAACGAGTCCTGCATATTCTGATGAGTTTTCGGGATGTTCCATAGGTATGATTCAACATTATTTTCGTTATATATGCCCTCTCCTATTCCTTCACGGTCACATTGATCACCTGCTTGGCCCTCGAAGGGTCGTTGGTGATAAGCAACACGCGCGGACGGTTCTTGGCCTTCTTCAGATACTTGGCGTTGATGGTCACCTTCATCTCGGTCGATTTGCCTGGCTGAACGGTACGGTCCTTCATGCTTACCGACACGGCCTGGTTGAACACCTGCACGCTGCGTATGGTCAATGGTTCCCTACCATTGTTGGTGATGGTCACGCCCAGCGTCTGCTTGCTCTTGCCTGCCATCACGAAATTCAGGTTGTCGGTAGATAATGCCATCTTGGGAGCAATAGCCAGCTTGGCAGCCGTGAGGTTGGAGAAATCGGGCAAGAGTACCGACGACACGAGTATCTCGTTCTCCTCGCCCACCTTGTCGCCCATGAAGCGCGACAGATAGACACGCGTCTGATTCAGACCCAGCAGGCCCAGCTTCTCGCTGTCAAGGGTTACACGCACCTTACCCGTCCTGCCACCTGCAATCACCTCGGGCACACACTGCACGCTCAGGTAGCTGGGCAAGTGCATCAGCACGGGACGGAACGGTGTGCGCTCCTGGTTGAAGATCTGCAACTCTGCCACGGGATGGTCGCCACGGTTCACGTCATCAAACTCCAGATAGTTGGTGTTCAGACGCACGTTACCCAGATCGATGGGGAAGTCGCCGCTGAAGTCCAGCTTATGGGTCACCACCCTACCCTCCATCTGAAGGTAGATGGGGTCCTTGGATGCCGTGCAATACACAGCCAGTTCCTTGAAGAAGGTGCCCAGCATCTTGGCGTCATACTCCGCCGTGATCTGTCCCTTCTGTCCGGGTGCTATCTGCCCATGGGTCCATTCCGCCGTTGTGCAACCGCACGAGGGCTTCACGTCGATAATCTCCAAAGGCCTGTTGCCCTTGTTGGTAAAGGTAAACGTCACCATCTTGGGTGTCTGAAACATCACCTCGCCCACATGGTTCAAGGGGTTGTCCACCACAAACTTTGCCTGTGCTGCCGCGCTGAGCGAGGCAAACGAGCACAAGGCCATCATTCCTATCTTCCGTATAATTTTATGCATAGTCATTATTTCCTGCGTGCAAAGATACGAATAAGCGAGTGAAAAAGCAAATTTATTTGCACTTTTCCGCCTTTCGATTACGAACAGGGAGCTAACAGACGATACACTTGCCTACGAGGGACGCATCCCAATGGCAACCGTATCGTGCGTTAACTCCCCTTGCCACACAGATATTTCCGTACTAACTGCTGTGTGCTGTCTGCTTAGAAGTTGTATCCCACACCTACGCCAAGAATCGTCTTGAACTGCACACGCTCGCAAGCATAGCCATCCTTCTCAATCATCACTCCGTTGTAGTACTTGAGCGAGGTAGAGAGAGACACCTGCAGATACTTGAGGAACTGGTATGACACAGCCACATCCCAATCCACGTCGAAGTTGCCAAAGCGGCGGTTGTTGTCGCGATAGATGGGGTTGCCATGACCGTTCTTGCCCACCTCGGTCTTGTCCCACGAGTATGGGGTGTAGATGCCCAGGGTGCTTATCACCTTGAGGTCCTTGTAGCTGTAGTTCAGGGCACCCTTTAGCGAGAAGCCCAGCTCCGAACGGGTGTTGATGCTGTAGTCCTTATTGTTGTCGTCGTCATACTTCCACACGGCATACTTGTCCTTCAGCGACTGCTCCAGTCCACCGTCGGCCGTGGGATAGAGGTGATTGTACTTGCGGTTGGTATCGTCGCCTACCAGCACCGTGGTGAAACGGCCTGCGATGGGTGAGACGTAAACAGAGAAGATATCGTTGGGCTTCCAGTCGATACCGATGGAGATGTCGGTATAGGCAGGTGCCAGGAACTTGGAGATGATGGGGTTGTCGTCGTCCAGTCCGTTGTAGCTGCGACCCAGCGCAAACTGTGTGTTGAAGCCCAGCAAGCCTGTGGCATACCACCCCTTGGCAAGCTCGTAACCCAGCTTGGTGTTGAACTTGAGGCGGTCGCTCGACTTCTGCCACTGGTCGTTAACCTGGTCTATGTAGCTCAGGCCAAACTCTGCATCGAGGTTTGAGTCCCATGCCAGCTTGTCCTTGTGATAGAGCAGACGCGTGCGGCCATACACCACGCCGTTGACATTGTTGTTACCACCAGCGGCCCAGTTCACAAGGCCCGTAGCTGCCGCATTCAGTCCTGCCACACCCGAGAACTTCCACAGCTTCTCGCCTGTATCCACCTTCTTCAAGTCCTTCTGGGCATCTGCAGCCGCATTTGCCTGCGACTGTACCGTCGATTTGTTCACTTCCTGAGCGCCAGCAGTAACTGCCGCACATGCCATAAAGGCAAGCATAAATAATTTTTTCATAATTATATTATTTACATGATTTCGTTAAAACATAATGGCCTGTATATTTAGCGATTGGCAAGAAACCTGGCATTTCTGCCACCGCCACAATACTATCAGCACACCAAAAGCTATGGTTACCGAGCACAAAATTACTGAATTTTTCTGTAACGCGGATGTTTTTTGCAAAGTTTTTGCTGCACAGATGGCAAATACACCCGGCTAAGCGCAAAATAGCACCCATAACCCAGTGGCCTGCCTGCACATTTGCTTGTTCTTAGGTTCACATTAGTTTCACTCAGTTGGCTTACGTCT
>JAZLKL010000044.1:0-45757 GCA_045597585.1 Bacteroidaceae bacterium
CCGCTTGGCCTCCGACTTCTGTGCATTTTTTCCTCAAAATATTTGTAAAACGCCTAAAAGCTTTGTATCTTTGCAAAATATATGTAATGCAATGGAAAAAGAAGCAACATGGAAGGCGGCTTACTTCACCTTGGGTTGTAAGCTGAATTTTGCTGAGACATCGACCGTTGGACAGCAACTCAAGGAGGCAGGCGTGCGTGCCGTGCAGAAAGGTGAGATTGCCGATGTCTGCATCGTCAACACCTGTAGCGTGACCGAGGTGGCTGACCATAAGTGCCGACAGGCAATTCATAAACTCGTGCGAGAGCACCCTGGTGCCATTGTGGTGGTGACGGGATGCTATGCGCAGTTGCAACCGATGCAGGTGGCAGGCATCGAGGGCGTTGACCTTGTGCTGGGAGCCGAGGAGAAGGGGCAGGTGGTGCCTCGCGTGCTTGAGATGCTTGAAAGCCGGAGCAAGGAGGTGGCAGAGATGGCGGAGGCAGCGTGCCATCACCAGACGACACCCACGGCCAAGATACGCTCGTTCATGCCTTCGTGCTCGTGCGGCAATCGTACGCGCTATTTCCTCAAGGTGCAGGATGGGTGCGACTATTACTGCACCTATTGCACCATCCCCATAGCGCGCGGTCGCAGTCGTAATGGCAGCATTGAGTCGCTGGTGGCACAAGCCCGGGACGTAGTGGCAAGGGGTGGACGAGAGATTGTGATTACCGGTGTCAACATAGGCGACTTTGGCAAGACCACCGGCGAGGATTTCCTCTCGCTCATCAAGGCTCTCGATGCGGTGGAGGGCATTGAGCGTTACCGCATCAGCAGCATCGAACCCAATCTGCTGACCGACGAGATCATTGAGTTCTGTGCCCAGAGCAGAGCCTTCATGCCGCATTTCCACATTCCTTTGCAGAGCGGAAGCGACGAAGTGCTCAGGTTGATGCACCGGCGTTATGACACGGCACTCTTCCGCCATAAGGTGGAGCGCATCAAGCAACTCATCCCCGATGCCTTTATTGGTGTGGATGTCATCGTGGGCACCCGTGGTGAGACGGAGGAACTGTTCGACGAGACGGTCAGTTTCCTGCGCTCCCTGCCAGTCACACAGTTGCATGTGTTCTGCTACAGCGAGCGCCCCGGCACTATGGCCCTGAAGATACAGCACTCGGTCTCGCCCGAGGAGAAGCATCGCCGCAGCAACGTGCTCCTGGAACTGTCGGACGAGAAGTTCCGCGCCTTCTACGATGCCTGTCGCAACCGCAAGGAGACACGTCCCGTGCTGCTTGAACACAGCAAGACGAAGGGCGTGATGCATGGCTTTACCGACAATTACATCAAGGTGGAACTCAAGGTTCCGTCGTGCCCCCTTGCGAAGGGAAGCGAGAAGGAGACAGGTGCCACGAATGCGTCGCAAAACGGTTCGGTGGAGCGGGTGACGGCGATGCTGGACAACACCATCGTGAATGTCCGTCTGGGCGATTGGAACAAGAAGGGCGATGCCCTTATGGCTGAGATTTATGAATAACTTTGGGAGTTCTTTTTGAGCAAAGCATCGGCCTAAGGAAGTTACGGGACGATACATTTGTATGATGCATTCAATGAAAAATATGGCGAAAACTGAGCAAGACATTCTGCCCCGCTGTGAGGGGGGACGTGGGAAGGCACGCATTTCGGTTGTCATACTCAACTGGAATGGCCTTGACATGCTGAAGCGATTTCTGCCCGGCGTGGTGGATTGTTCGCCCGAGGCAGAAGTGGTGGTGGCCGACAATGCCAGCACGGATGGGTCGCTGGCGTGGCTGGAAAGCACGATGCCCATGGTGCGACGTGTGGTGCTTGACAAGAACCACGGTTTTGCCGACGGCTACAACCACGGGTTAAAGCCCGTTGAGGCAGAATACTACCTGTTGCTGAACAGCGACGTGGAGGTGACCGAAGGATGGCTCGCACCTATGCTGAGGTATATGGACGAGCACCCCGAAGTGGCAGCCTGCCAACCCAAGCTGCGTTGCCAGTGGGACAAGCCGATGCTGGAGTATGCCGGAGCCTGTGGCGGTTACATCGACTGGCTGGGTTACCCCTTCTGCCGTGGCCGTGTGCAGGGCAAGGTGGAGAAGGACGAGGGGCAGTATGACACCATAGCGCCCGTGCTCTGGGCAAGTGGAGCAGCCTTGATGATACGCGCGAACGACTATTGGCAGGCAGGTGGCTTGGATGGACGCTTCTTTGCGCACCAAGAGGAGATTGACCTGTGCTGGCGACTCCGTTCGCGAGGACGTGGCATCGTGTGCATCCCGCAGAGCGTGGTGTTTCATGTGGGCGGTGGAACCTTGCCCAAGGAGAACCCAAGGAAGACGTACCTTAACTTCCGCAACAACCTGCTGCTTCTTTACAAGAACCTGTCGGACAAGGAACTGAAGCGCGTCATGTGGCGCCGACGCTGGCTGGATGCCCTTGCCAGTATGTTCTTCCTCCTGCAGGGGCAATGGGGTTCGTTCAAAGCAGTGTGGAAGGGTAGGAAGGACTTCAGCCGCATGCGTCCCGATTTTGAGAAGGATAGGCGGGAGAACCTCCGTCTTACCGTGGTAGATCCTGTCCCGGAGGTTTACCCCAAGTGCATCTTGTGGCACAAGCCAAAGGTGTGATGAGGGTGGGGCTGCGCCATCAGACAAGGCACGTCTTTTTTTGTGCACATCATGGGGTGAGAAAGCCTTTTCTGCACATGCTGTTTTACAAAAATACTGATTTTCACACACTTTTATTCGATTTTTGAGCTTTTGGTTTGGAAAATCGAAATATTTTTTGTATCTTTGCGATAGAAAAATCTAATATTATCTTTGTAAACATGAAAATATCTTTTTGTTTGAAGAGAATGAGTGCGGTATGTATGTTGTGTTTGGGTATGTTGGACGCAATACATGCTGCTAACAGAACGCAAACGGTTGCCTCGGTATCCAGTGCAGTCAGCGTGACGAAGAACGTGGATTATGTGATTACCAGTAACGATGCCCCGTTTTTGAGTGGTGGAGAGGTAAGCCTCGATAACACCGATCATGCTGCGATTGTGTTCAAGAACATTCGTCCCTCTGAAGTAATCAGCCAGTGGCTGAAGTACGTTAAGATAAAGGGTGTGGCAGCAGAAGATGGCGTGAACTGCCAAGTGAAGATGTACGCACAGGGAACCATCGTGTTGCCGTATGAAGCCGATTTCAAGCCTTTGACATGCTACACCGGAACTGACTTTACAGGCAACTCTACATCCGACTACGGATTGGGCCATACGAATGGCTACATGAATACGCTCACCGACGAGCAGCTGAACAATAAGATACGCAGTTTCACCCTCAAGCGTGGCTACATGGTCACCTTTGCCGTGGGAACCGCCGGATGGGGTTATAGCCGTTGCTTCATAGCCGACAAGGAAGACCTTGAGGTGGCAACCCTGCCCAATGTGCTCGACGGCAAGATTTCCTCATACCGCATCTTCAAGTGGTATGATGCACAGAAGAAGGGTCTTGCTGCCGACATGAATCTGGACGCCAACAATGCCCTCAAATCATCGTGGACATACACCTGGGGCGTGGGTGGCGACATAGGTCCTGACGTGGAGTGTGTGCCTCACCACATCAAGGAGGGATGGCCCTCGATAGGCGACATGGGTGCACAGAACTTCTCGCCCCATGCCAAGACAAACAACGAACCTGCCAATAATGCCGACGATGGCCCTGCCACGGTGGATCAGGTGCTTGCCAACTGGCAGGATCTGATGCGAACGGGTTTGCGCCTTTGCTCCCCCTCATCGCACGATGGCGGCTATAAATGGCTCGAAGAATTCATGACGGCCATCGATGAGCGCGGATGGCGATGCGACATCCTGGACATGCACGCCTATTGGGTGGATGGCAATTACAACAACCTGGGCACCTACTACAACAAGTACAAGCGTCCCATCTGGCTCTCCGAGATGCTTTGGGGTGCATCGTGGAACCATAATGGCATCTTTGCTGCTGTGTCATCGGCAAATTACGACTCCAACACTACGGCCAATCAGACAGCCAACCTCAACGGCATGCGTCCCATTCTGGATAAGCTCAACAGCTGGGGGTATGTGGAACGCTATGCCTACTGGAATGGTGAGCGTACATGCTCAAGGGTGTTCTATGATGGCAAGCTGACACAGCTCGGTGCCTACTATGCCAGCATGGAGTCGGGCGTAGGATACGACCACGCCTACGAGTTTGTGCCTACCGTGGTCATCAAGAAGCCTTCGATAAAGAAAGTAAGCTATGCCGACAACTCGGTGACCATCAATTGGACGGATGCCAATGGCGACATGCTGGACAACGTGGTGGTGCAGTATATGCGCGAGGGTTCGAATGTGTGGACGACGCTTGGCAGCGTGACTCCAAAGGATAAGACGGACGCCAATGATGTGGCATACAGCATGACTTATACGCTCAGCAATCCCGAGGCGTGCACCTACAGGGTTATTGACTACGCCAATAACATTGCCTATGCCACAGGGGCGTTCATCCAATCTACCGGTTGGATTACCGCACTTCCCGAAAACTACGAGGATTTCTATTATCTCATCTACAGTCAGGAGGCTTCGACCCAGCTTTGCTGGACGGTGGTAGGTACCGACGTCTTTTATCACAAGCCTTCGACCATCGGCACGGATTTCACACAGATCTGGCAGATTGAGCCAAACGATAAGAGCGAGGGATACGTGTTGCGTAACCTCTCGACCTACGACTATGCGATGTGCAGCCCTAACTCATGGAATTTTGTCACCAATGATGGCAATTACCGTGCCAGTGCAGACGCTACGGGTTTTCTGCCCGAATACATGAGTGGCGGTTACTGGGTTATGCATAACTGCAAGCATCCCAACAACTACGTCGGCCTTTGGGACAACGACAAGCAGTTTGGTGTGGGCGAGCGCCTTGCCGGCAACCGCAACTCTGTGTATGCTGCCGACCACCTGAAGATCTACGCCATCAGGAAGACGGAATTCAACGAGAGACGCTTGATAAGAATGGGTGAGACAAATGCCAACTACACGATGAAGAATCCTAACCTCAACTGGGGTGCCGAGCCGGGCATCATAAACAGCAATGGTGCGGCTTATTGCCCCATTGGATGGAAGTTCATCAGCGAGGTGTCGGGATGGAACGACTGCTTCATCACGAAGGGTAAGGTCAGCACGGGCAAGGAGGTCAACACCATCAATGCCTGGGCAGGTACCATCAACAGAATCGAGATGATGCAGACCATCAACCATCTGCCCAACGGCATCTACAAACTTACAGCCGAGCTTGCCACCACCAATGGCTACAAGCGTACAGATACGAGGACGGCCATCTATGGCAACCCCGACAACTGGGGCAACATAGCACGCTCATACAACCTGGAAGGAAAGGGTGACGACACCTACAACAAGTACACCTGCTACGTGATTGTTGACAACAACACCCTCACCATTGGTGTGCGCTCCGACGGTACATGGCTTAAGTTTGGCGACTTCAACCTAACGTATGTGTGCGATGCGGACATCGACGACCCCTACATCAAGGAGTACGTTGACAACGCCAGGGCTTTGCAGGTGCAATGCTGGAACATGGATGCCTTGTGGGTGGACCTCTCCGAATACAAGAACTGCCGCAACCTGCAGATTGACCAAACCGCCGAGAATGCCATTGTAAGGATGGCTGCCACGGCCAGCGTGGATGAAAGCTATAACCCCAAGAACATCATCATCGGCGATGTGTGCAAGAACCTTGTCATCACAGATGAGCAACCGCTCTCTGTAGGCTCACCCTTTGTGGCCAAGTCGCTCACCTACACCCGCAACGACGATGCTAATGCATGGCACGAACTGTTCATGCCCTTCGTGCTGACGTCGAACAGCAACGTGACGGCTGCCACCGTTGCATCGGCCGAGGGTACTACCTTGAATTACCGAACGGGCAAGAGTGTGGCAAATGCTCCTTCGCTTGTCAAGTTCAATAACAAGACGATAGGGGGTACTGATGTGGAGATTGTACCTACGGCAGAGTATGCTTCGGAGCAGTTTGAGGGTTATTACTCGTTGGATAAGGCCGTCAGTCCTCTTCGCTGGCGTGTGGTAGATGGCAAGGATCTTGGAGCGTTCACGCTCAAGGAGTTGCCTGCCTTGATTAAGGGTGATGTCAATGGCGACGGACGTATCAGCGCTGCCGACGTGACGGCACTCGTCAACATTCTGATGCAGAATGCTACCGACCAGTATGGTACTGCCGATGTGAATGGTGATGCGAAGGTGGATTACCATGATGCCAACACATTGGTCAATAAGATTTTAGGCAAATAGCTTTTCATAGTTCACGGTTCACAGTTCATAGTTCATAGTTCATAGTTCACAGTTCATAGTTGGTGGGCGGAAGAGTTCCCAAAAATTCGACGAGGTCACCAGTAACTATGCACTATGAATTATGAACTACGAACTAACAACTAACAACCACTAACTATGCACTATGAACTACGAACTAACAACCCTATTTCGATTAAAAAATGTTAAAAACACTTCGTTTTCGAAACTTTTCGATTTCTAAATAGTTCGAAATTGACAAAGTTGGTTTACCTTTGCAGCAGAAACAACAAAACAAGCGTAAGCCTATGAAACGAACAGACAGGACATTGACGAAATCAGAATTCCAACTGATGACAGCCCTTTGGGACATCGGTCATGCAGCTTGCGGCAAGGAACTGCTGGAGCGCTATCCCGAGCCCAAACCCACCTACACCACCATCGCCACCTATCTCAAGATTCTTTATGAGAAGGGGTTCGTTGACTTCTTCAAGAAGGAGGGCGAAGGCAAGACACAATGGTACGTAGCCAAGATAACGCGTCAGGAGTACACACGAATGACGATGCAAAGCGTCAAGCGCAACTTCTTTGGCAACAGCCTTAAATCCATGTTCAACTACTTTGTCAAGGAGGAGAACCTCACACCCGAGGAAGTGATGGAAATGCTCCAGACGATTGATAACGAAGAGGAGAAAAAACTATGACCGACCTGTTTCTATATACCTTGAAATCTGCCTTTGTCCTGACAGCGCTTTATGTGCCCTACACGTTCATGTTGCGCAAAGAGAAGATGCTGCATTTCAACCGCTTCGTCTTGCTTGGCATACTGCTGCTCTCGCTGGTGCTCCCCCTGCTCGATGTCTCTGTGCTCTCGCTCGATGGCAATCCCGTGGTGCATGCCGCCCAGCAGCAAATGATTGACGCAGGCATTCCTATCCGTCAGTTAGTCGTAACTGCCTCGGTTCCTGTGCAGGCAACGTCTTCACAGCTTTCCTGGTTCGATGTGGTGAGCATCGTCTATGTGATGGGTATGTTCATGGTGTTGCTTTTCCGTCTTGTGCAGTTGGCACGCATGGGTGCCATCATTCGTGGCGGAAGCCTATGGCAGCAACGTGAGGAGGATGGCATTACCGTATATTGCCATGCCGACTCGGTGAAGCCTTTCAGCTGGTTGCGCAGCATCGTAATCAGCGAAGATGACTACAACCGTGCCGGACGCGAGATCATCCTTCATGAGCGTGGTCACATCTTGTACCATCATTCGCTCGACATCCTGCTGCTCACCCTTGTAGAGATGTTGCAATGGTGGAATCCATTCAGTTACATGCTCGACTCAAGCCTTCGCGACGTCCACGAGTACGAAGCCGATGATTATGTGTTGAGGCAAGGCGTGTCGGCACGTGGCTATCAAATGCTAATAATAAATAAAGCTGTTGGCTCCAGCTCCTACACTTTCGCCAACAACTTTAACCATAGTTCAATTATAAAACGTATCACTATGATGCAGAAACAAAATCCCAATCCCTGGCGTCGCAGCCGTGCGCTGTACGTCCTACCCGTAGCCGTGCTGTCACTCAGTGCGTTCGCTACACCCGAGTTCATCAAGCCCATCGAGCAGGCAGTGACTGAAATCCGCGACAAAGGTACGCAGAATGCCGCAGATGTGCAAGTTAAAGTGGAAGAAAAGTTGCCTATGGAGGTCACTTCTTCTGAAACGAGTGCAAAAGAAGCCAAAATCTCCGTTGTGGAGACACCCGCTGCTGTGGTGGAACCGATCATGGAAGTGGCCGCTGCAGAGGACAGCATAGCAAAATCCGTCCCTATTTATGATATGGCTGAGGTGTTGCCCGCGTTTAAGGGTGGTGATAATGCCCTTTACCAGTTCCTTGCAGCCAACATGCACTATCCTGCATTGGCTCAGGAGTGGGGCATACAAGGTCGTGTCTTTATACAATTCGTGATTGAACCAGATGGAAGTGTCGATGAGATTGAGGTAATGAGGAGTGTCAGCAAGCCCGACAACTTTAACAAGACTGTAACCGTAGTATCCAAGGACAAAAAAGAAACAGAGACGAAGGTCCTCACCGAGGAAATCTTCAACCAAGCAGCCAAGGCTCTTGATGACGAGGGTGTGCGTGTGATAAAGCTCACCTCTGGCCAATGGATGCCTGGCAAGGAGAAGGGCAAGAACGTGCGTGTACGTTTCAACATCCCCATTATGTTCCGCTTGCAGTGATGCATGCACCTCCATGTTTTTTTGTTAATAAATAATTGCTTACTCGTCCGTCGATCTGTGAAGATTGGCGGGCGTTTGGCATATAACGATAAGATTTTTATATAGGAATGGTTTGGAGGAATGGGAAAAAGATTGTACCTTTGCCGTAGTAACTAATAATAAAATGGAAAGCTATGAATTTCAAGGAACTTTGTCAGGCACGCTATAGTTGCCGCAGTTATCAAGATAAGCCCATCGAGGCAGAGAAGTTGGAGTACATCAAGGAGTGTGTGCGACTGGCACCTTCGGCTGTCAACCGCCAGCCATGGAAGTTCATTCTCGTTACCGCCCCTGAGCAGTTGGCCATTGTGAAAGCAAGCTACAACCGTGAGTGGATTCAGCAAGCCCCTGCCATCGTGATCTGTCTGCAGAACCGCGAGGAGTGCTGGACGCGCCGTTATGACAACAAGAACCATGCCGACATCGACATTGCCATTGCCACCGAGCACCTTTGCCTGGCAGCCACTGAGCAGGGATTGGGCAGCTGCTGGGTGTGCAACTTCGACATCGACCTGCTTCGCAGCACCTTCAGCCTTCCCGAAGGTTATGAACCTGCTGTGCTTGTCCCTCTGGGTTATGCTGCCGACAGCGCTACCGAGAAGAACCGTAAGCCTATGGAGGAGGTGTGGGCATAAGAACAAAGAATCATTCACAGATAAATAGACAACGATGAAATACATTGTAACTTCAGAAAAGACAGCCGAGGTGATGGGGTCGGGCGACATGCCTGTGCTTGCCACCCCGGCACTCGTGGCTATGATGGAGAATGCTGCCATGCTGGCATGCCGTCAGCTTTGCGGTGAGGGACAAACCACCGTGGGAGGTAGCATACACATCCAGCACCTCAAACCATCGCCTGTTGGGGCAGAGATAAGCGTGGAGGCGCAGATAACTCTGCACGAGGGACGTAAGGTAGAGTTCAGCATCGAGGCTCACCAGGGCGAGGTGTTGGTGGGTAGTGCCACACACACGCGCTTTATCGTGGATCGTGAACGCTTCCTGAGCAAATTGTAAAATCACTTTATGCTAAACCGAAACTATGAAGAAAACATTCTTGACTCTTTGCTTTTCCCTGTTGTCTTTCTCTGCGTCGATGGCACAGAAGAGCATAAATCCGTTGCCACCTGTTTTGCCAGGAGAAGAGGGTAGGGCAGATGCGTGGCATCTGGCATGGCATGACGAGTTCGATGGTTCTGGTGAATTTGATGTCAAGAAGTGGCAGTCGGAAGTAGGCTTTTTGCGTAACGAAGAAGACCAGTGGTACCAGCCAGATAACACCTATAGGCAGAATGGCCTGCTTGTGATTGAGGGGCGTCTAGACAGCATCCCGAATCCTGGTTACCGTCCTCGTCAGGAAGAAGGTCAGGGAGGACGTCGTCGCGGAGGTGGCGACTGGCGAAGCCGCCGTCCCTATGCCAAGTATTCGTCTGGCTCCATCAATACCCGCTATTCCTACAGTTTTCTTTACGGACGCATGGAGGTTCGTGCCCGCATTCCTGCGGTGGAAGGTTCGTGGCCAGCCATCTGGACGCTGGGCACTCAGCGTGAGTGGCCTTCGAATGGTGAGTGCGATGTCATGGAGTTCTATCACATCAATGGCGTGCCTCACATACTTGCCAATGCGGCATGGGGAAACGATCGCCAATGGCAGGCTGTATGGAACACAAAGCGCATTCCGTACCAGCATTTTTTGGAGAAAGATGCTTGGTGGGGTGAGAAGTTTCACACGTGGCTGATGGATTGGACGCCCGATTACATCCGTATCTATCTTGATGGCGAACTCCTCAACGACATTGACCTCAGTACCACCGTCAATGGCTCGATAGGTGATTATGCCAACCCTTACCATTCACCGCAATACATTCTGCTCAATCTTGCCATTGGCGGTCAGAATGGTGGCAATATACAACCCGATGCCTTCCCCATGCGCTATGAGGTGGATTATGTCAGGGTTTGGCAGAAGTGAGGTAAACTACTTGTTGATGAGGAAGATGGCAGGTACCTTGCTAAGGTCGGGCAGTTGCTGCTTCTTCCACTTCTCAATGGTGAAGGTCTTGATCCATTCCTCCTGGGTGGTAATGCCCGCAGCAATGCACATGCGTGTCTGCGGACGCAATGAAGCAAGGAGCGACTGAAACATCTTCAGGTTGCGGTAGGGCGTCTCGATGAAGAGCTGTGTCTGTCCCTCGTTCCATGCCCTGGCTTCCAGCGCCTTCAGTTTCTTGGCACGGTCGGCTGGGTCAACGGGCAGGTATCCGTTGAAGGCAAAGCTCTGGCCACCCAAACCGCTACTCATCACGGCCAAAATCATGCTAGAAGGACCTACCAGTGGCACCACGTTGAGTCCCTCCCTTTGTGCGATGGCCACCACGTCGGCTCCCGGGTCGGCCACGGCAGGGCAACCCGCCTCGCTGATGACACCAACAGAATGCCCCTTGCGCAGAGGTTCAAGATACTGGGAGAACTGCCTTGCGTCGGCATGCTTGCCCATCTCCATGAAGGTGGAGTCGTCGATGGGAAATTCACGGTCAACCTTGCGCAGAAAACGTCGGGCACTTCGGATGTCCTCCACAATGAAGTGGCGTATCTGCATGATGACATCGTGGTTGTAGGGTGGAAGTACTTGTTCGATGCTTGTGTCGCCAAGCGTGACGGGGATGAGGTATAATGCACAATTCATAATTCACAATTCATAATTGACAATGCACAATGCATAATTCACAATGCACAGTTTTTATAATAACAATTAACTGCGCAATGCAAAATTACAAATAAAGTTTGAAAAACACAAATTCGCTTGTGTATTGTGTGCTTTCTTTGTATTTTTGCAATCATAAAAGAGGCATTTCAAGTAATTGACCCGATAATGCGTGGGTCACTATGCCTTGTCATCATAAAAAAATATTGTTGATTGCTTATCTATGTGTAAACACTTTATTCTATCCCTTTTGATGGTCGTTGTGGGTAGCACCTCACTCCGTGCCCAATCCAGTTTCGTGAAGCGCAGTACCGATGTGCTGTGCCTTGTGCCCTCGGCTACCGGCCTTGTCAAGGCCATTGTGGAGAAGGACAAGAAAGGCATCCTGCAGCTGGGATTGAGCTCGGCCACCACCCTGGCCTTGAACTATGGTCTTGAGGCATGCATCAAGAAGGATCGTCCCGATGGCTCTGGCCACCATGCCTTTCCCAGTACCCACACGGCGGTGGCTTTTGACGGAGCCTCATTCCTGATGCGCCGTTATGGCTGGAAGTGGGGTGTGCCTGCCTATGCCCTGTCGGCCTATGTGGCATGGGGACGTGTGCATGCCAAGCGCCATGACTGGTGGGATGTGCTGGGCGGTGCTGCCCTGGGTGCAGGGTGTGCCTTCATCTACACCCGTCCCTTCGTCAAGAATACAGACATCAGCATTGCGCCTGCCACCTTCGGTCAAGACTCTTATGGCTTGATGGCCACGGTGCAGTTTTAATACTCGTCGAGCGAGTCGATGTATCGTTTCAGTTTGCGATAGAAGGGATGCTTGCATAGCGTGTCGGCATCGCCAATGATGATGAGCTTCATTCGGGCACGAGTGATGGCTACGTTCATTCTGCGTAGGTCGCGCAAGAAGCCCACTTGCCCATCCTCGTTGCTGCGCACCATGGAGATGACGATGACGTCGCGCTCCTGTCCCTGAAATCCGTCCACCGTATTGACGGAGATAAGGCTTCGCACAGGTTTGAAGAACTTGTTCTGCTTGATGAGCTGACGAAGCAGTCGCACTTGTCCGCGGTAGGGCGAGATAAGGCCCACGTCGATGCGCTCGTGCAGGATGCGGTCACGCCCGATCTTCTCGAAGTATTGTTGCAGCACACGTATCGTAAGCTCTGCCTCGAAGGGGTTGACGCGTGAGAGGCCATCGGCCGACTCCATCCATTTCTGGCTTTCCAAAAGCAGCGAGGCATCCCTTTCTGCTTGGTTCCCTACCTGCTCGCTTGGCTTGTTTGCCGGGCTATGCGTGCTGTGGGCGTCTTGTCTTGTTGCGTCGGCAGAAAGCTCCTTTCCGGCAAGGGTAGGCAGAGAGTCGGTCACCCACTCAATGGCCGAATCCCAATCCAGAATGCCGCGATACTTCACGCTGGGGTCGCTCTCGAGCATGCCGTCGTAGAATTCCTGGTTGGGGAACTGCATGATGGCATCGCACATTCGGTACTGCACGCGCAGCAACGACACACACTTGGGTTTGTTGTTGACGAGATGCTCCATGAGTGTGACAGGAGCGCTTGAGGCGTGGTGGGGTGAGGCGAAGCCAACCGTCTTGAGTGTGGGAGGCAGCTGTCTGTGGTCGCCAGCCAGTATGAAGCGGTCGGCCTTGGGTATGGCTATCCAGCATGCCGCTTCGAGTGCCTGTGCCGCTTCGTCGATGAAGAGGGTGCCGAAACGCCGTCCCATGAGCAAGCGATGCGCACTACCCGTGAGCGTGCAGGCTATGACGCGTGCCTCGTTGAAGAGCTGTTCCTGAATGCTGAATTCCAGTTCGGTGGCACGTTCCTTGAGTCGGCTCACCTTTTGCTGAAAGCTCTCGGTGTGTCCATGCTTACGCGAGGCATACAGTTCACGAATGGCCTTGCGAATGGCCCATAGCTGGGAGTACTGGGGGTGGCCCTCGAAGCGTCGCTCAAAGGTTTGCGACAGCATGTTGTCGGTCACTCGGGTAGGGTTGCCTATACGTAGCACGTTCACGCCACGGTCGCATAGCTTCTCGGCAATCCAGTCCACCGCCATGTTGCTCTGTGCGCACACCAGTACCTGCGTCTCACGATGCAACGTCTCATAGATGGCCTCAACCAGCGTAGTGGTTTTTCCCGTTCCTGGAGGGCCATGCACCACCGCCACATCCTTTGCCCATAACACCTCGTTGACGGCTTGTTCCTGCGAGGGATTGAGCCAGGGAAAGCGTTGGGGCAGAAACGTGTATTTCTGTGTAGGGGCACTTGTGTGGCAGATGTCGCGCAGTTCGGCCAATCGGTTGCCCTTGGCTTCGATAACGCGGTCGAGGGCCTCGAACATCAGTTTGTAGGTGGTTTCGTCGAGGGCCAGCTGAATGCCCAGGCGTTCGGCGTTCTGCACTTGCAGCAAGGTCTCTTGCGAGGGTAGGGTGACCACCATTCTGTCGTCCTCCACAAAGCTCACCGTGCATGGCCAGCTTGTGCCCTTTCCGGCCCGTTGTCCCAGGTAGTTCAGCATTCCTGCGCCATCCTCGGTGAAGAAGCACACAGGCTTGCCTGGCTCGAAGTTGTGCTCCTCGTCAAGGAAGTCGGTACGAGTGACCTCCACGACCAATTGGTCGAGTGAGTTGTAGTACGAACGTCCCACACGCAAGGGGAACCAACAGATGCCACGCCTCACCTTGCGAGGTATGCTCGTGGCCTCCATTTGTCTTTGGTACTCTGCCTTTTCGTGGGCAAACTCACGCTGCAACAGTTGCCGTTGCTCTTCAAGTGCCTGAATCATCTTTACTTTGCTTTATTGGGCGGTGAATCAATTTGCTTTATTGGGTGGTGAATCAATTGGGCTGCAAATTTACGCATAAATACCGTTTCCGCCAAAAGAAAAACTTAAATAACCTTAAAAGAGTGTGACGATTCTTCACGTTTTGTTTTTTTTTGATTAACTTTGTGTGGTTGATACAAGTTTAGCCATCAAGCTGAATAGGTCAACTATCTTAGGTCATGAGAAAACAAGGTACCATACTTTTACTGTCCATTCTGCCTTTCGGTGGCTCGATGTGCGCACAGCATCTCTTTGCCGAGAAGCTCGACAGCATAGTGTCGCCTACCGAGAAGCATGCCTATGCCTACGACGAGGAGGGAAACACCACCTTGCACAACCGTTTTGTGCGAGAGGGCCATGCGTGGGTTCTCGACGACGTCTATCTGTATCAGTATGAGGAGGGTACGGTGCACTCCACTTATACCAAGCGCGATGCACTTTCGGGCGAGATGCAGTGGCAGTACTCCGAAGACCTTACCACCTACGAGCAGGGCAACTGGCTTGTGCTCACGGCTCCCTACTATCGTTACATCACGTCGATGGACAACGAGAAACGTCAGTTGACAAGCATCATGATGAACCCTGGTGTGGATGGCGAGTGGAAGGAGGTTCAGAAGGAGATAAAGACCTTCGATGCCGAAGGGCGCACGCTGCTCACAGAGACGTACCGGATGCAGGGCGATGTGTGGGTGGGTGTCTCGCGCATACAGACGAGCTACAGCGACGAAGGACTCCCTACCGAGATGCTTACCTTTGAGTGGCAGGATGGTGTGTGGATGACGACCGGGGAAAGCGTATCGACATACAATGCCAAGGGGCAGAGGGTGCGCTATGCCACCTACAAGTATGTGCAGGGCAACAGGGTGCTGCTCAACGAGACGGAGACCACCTGCGAAGGCGACTTCGTGACGCGGCAAGTACAGCGCGACTATGACTGCGTGGATGGCGTGCCGGTTGTGGCCCAGATCCTTGAAACCCTTTATGACGAGCATCACAACATGGAACTTTATGACAGCAAGCTCCGCTTTGCCAACCACTACGACCTTGACGGACAACTTAGCTACGTGCTTTGCTATGTGTGCCAGGAGGGCGAGTGGGTGCTGGCAGGCAAGGCCGAATTTGCCTACCTTGAAGACGGCACCACCGAGATGCTGGTAAGGCAGGCTGAGCACGACGGCCTGGAAGCTGCCACGGATGACGGCTTGCAAGCTGCCACGGACGCCGTGAAGCTGAGTGCGAAGATGAAGCTTGTTGTGAAGCTGAACGAGCAGGGACGCATCGGCAAGATGTGGTTCTACGACTATGATGCCCACGACGATGCCTTCCGGCTTGGCTGCGAGTGCGAACCCTGTTACTACGACGATGCGCTTGCCGACGAGAAGCTTCGGCTATACTGGGACCTTCGCTCTTTTCTGTTGACGGACGGCAACCCCAGCGATCTGTTGGGCAACAGCGGCAGGTGTGTGCGGTATGACAAGGTGGATGGCGTGAACCGCGTCAGCACATACCGGGAAAACTGGCGTGAGGCAAATGTCTATGGCGGCATCACCACCACCACGGCCAGTATGCAGTATGATGCCACTACTGGCACGTACAAGGGCAATGGGCAGGTCGTACGAAAGACGCATGGCACCAATGCCAGGATGCAGGTAATGACCGACGTTGACGAACGGTGGGATGGTGAGAAATGGGTGCTGAACGATGCGTTGGTGACCTCTGAGGCAACTCCTGGATTCAGCCCTCTGCGCCAAACCCACAAATGGGTTGCCGACGGCGTGGAGCAGGCAGAGGAGTACGTCTTTCGCTATGACCTGGATTCCGACGTGAGCCAGATATGTGGCAGCAATGTGCTGGGCGAACTCAAGTGTACGTCCATCGACCATTATGATGGCGCTGGCCAACACGTTGACAGCACGGTGTATTTCTATTCTCCCTTTGACGAAACCACCTCTGTGCCATCCGTGGGTGCCGATATTGGCACATCCTTGGGTGACGATGGCAGCACGTCCGTGAGTGTGTATGATGTGACGGGTCGCCTGTTGCCTCGGCAGCAAAGGGGGCTCAACATAGTACGCAAAGGTAAAGTGGTGAGGGTTTATCGCGCTTTGCGCTAAGTGGAGAGGGGGCAGCGAGGCGGCAACCCCACGCCCCGATAACCCCACCGACTCAACAAATTACGAATTAAATTTTTAAACATGGCAAAGATAGCAGATTATATAGAGCGTATAGAGATTGAATCGCTGTGGAACGGCAGGAGGCACGTAGTGTGGAATCTGCGTCCCGGAATCAACATTCTCAGCGGTGTGAACGGAGTGGGCAAGAGCACCATTCTGCGCAAAGTGGTAAACCATTTGCTGATGATCAACAAGGCCGAGCGCGACACCTCCGACGTCAAGCTCACCTTTGGCCCTGATGGTGGCACGTCGGTGCGCTTCGACATCATTCGCAGCTTCGACCGTCCCGTGCTTCGCAGCGAGGTGCTCGACCAGATTGTCGATATCAAGATAAGCACCGAGCTCGACCTGCAGCTCTATCAGTTGCAGCGTCGCTACCTCGACTATCAGGTCAATACCAGCAACCGCATTGTGGAGCTCTTCACCAAGGGCGACCCTCAGGCACAGCAGAAGGCACAGCAGATTGCCAGCGAGAAGGCACACTTCCAGGACGTGGTGGATAGCCTCTTTGCCGAAACGGGAAAGCGCATTGACCGCAATAGCAACGAGATATTCTTCAATCAGTTAGACGAGCAGCTGTCGCCCTACAAACTGTCCAGTGGCGAGAAGCAGATGCTCATCATCCTGCTCACCACGCTGGTGGAAAACAAGCAGCCCTATGTTATCTTTATGGACGAGCCGGAGATAAGCCTGCACATTGACTGGCAACAGCGACTCGTGGCATTGGTGCGCGACCTCAACCCCAATGCGCAGATTATCCTCACCACCCATTCGCCCGCCGTCATCATGGATGGCTGGATGGATTGCGTGACCGACGTAGAAGACATTGTGGACAGCGAATAAAGAAAAAGCGAGAAAACCGTGGCAAAGCGACTTACCGACAATGTAAACTCCTCATACATAGAGGCTGCCAACCGACTCAAGCCCAAGCGTAAGGGCAGAAGGGTGGTGGCATACGTGGAGAGCTATGACGACGTGCTCTTCTGGCGATCGGTGCTCGAGGAGTTTGAGCGCCCCGACCTGCACTTTGAGGTGATGCTGCCCTCGCGCACCTCGCTTGCCAAAGGCAAGAAGCTTGCCATGGCACAGGTCATCGAGGCACACGCCGCTACCTCTGCCGAAGCACATGCCGCTGCCTCTGCTGGGGCACACGCCGCCGGCACCACCGCTACCCCTCACAGCGCGCTGGGACCTTGCATGATAGCTTGCGTGGATGCCGACTACGACTACTTGATGCAGCGCCACACCGACAACTCGCGGCGCATGCTCGACAACCCCTACATCTTCCACACCTACGTCTATGCCATCGAGAACTACCAGTGCTACGCTCCCGGTCTGCATAGTGCTTGCGTCATGGCCACCCTCAACGACCGCGAACTCATCGACCTCGAAGAGTTTATGCGGCAGTATTCCCTCATCATCTGGCCACTGCTGCTGTGGAGTGTGTGGATGTACCGCCACGACCACTACAAGGACTTCTCCATCATGCATATGGCTGCCGAGGTGAGCTTTCGCGACGTCAACACCTACCACCCCGAACAGACGCTCGACTACGTGCGCCGCCACGTCAACAAGGCCGTGGCATGGATGCAGCAGAACCACCCCGAAGCCAAGAAGAGCTTTGCCGCCCTGCGCGACGAGTTGCTTGCCCTGGGTCTCACCCCCGAAACCTCCTATCTCTACATCCAGGGTCACACGCTCTTCGACAACGTCATCCTCCCCCTCCTTGGCCCCATCTGTACGCAGTTGCGCCGCGAGCGCGAGAATGAGATTACCCGCCTTGCCTGTCACGACACGCAGCGGCAAAACGAACTCTCTTGCTATCAGCACAGCGTGCAGGGCATCGACGTGATGCTCAAGAAGAGCACCCACTTCAAGCACTCTGCGCCCTACCAGCGCATGTGTCAGGACATCCAGCAGTTTGTGCAGCGCATCGTGGAGTAGGGGGGACGAACCTTTTTTTGTCGAGCATTTGCCCATCTATTGGTGAATGTTTTTGATTTTTTTATGAAAATATTTGCAAAACGGATTAAAAAATCGTATCTTTGCAGACAGGAAAATATAGCGAATTCCCTACGTTTTTCCTCCAATCATCACCCTATGATCGCACAATTGGCTTACGTCTGGCTTACGTGTTTTTACGTAAGCCACACGTAAGCAAAGCGTGTTCAACCCGAGTGCAACCCGTAAGATGCTAAAAGCATCATCGAAAGAAGTTGACAGAATGCTGCTCTGATATTGGTTATGACTTAATCTTGATTTGGCCAAGAATTGTCCTCAATGTTAACTTCTTGAATTTCCTAACTCCCGGGGGGGAGGTGAGGGCAGTTCCCTATTGATTATGGAATTAAAAGTAAAAAGTCAAAAGTAAGTATGTATATCTTACAATCGACTTTTTTACTTTTTTTCAGACCTCGTATAGATTTCACTCCCCCTTCCCCCCACCAAATACGCAAGGAAACGCAAAAAGACGCAACATAGAAACCACCAATATGTTCGGTTAACAAATACTTGCATCTGGACGTTTTATTTTGTATCTTTGCACGTGTAAAGAGGAAAGCCCCATACGGCTATCTGTTGTCCTACCGTTCGCCTACATTTCGCCTACATTTAGTCTACATTTCGCCTACGTTCGATCTTTTACATAAGTTTAACCACAGGTGGTCAATACTAAAAGTCGCCTTGCACCCCTCTTGTTTCAGGCATACGAGTGCATTCCCCCCAAAAGGTAGTTCACGCCAAAGTATGTCATGGCCACTGTCAGGAAGGCAAGGAGCATATAGATGTGAAATGCGCGACCGACGGTTTGCTGCCTTGACGCTACGCTGACTCGATGATTCGTTGCCTCGGCGACTTGCTGCCTTGACGCTTCGCTGGCGGAGTGGGGGAAGAAAGATTTGTGAAGTGGCACCGCATAGACCATCAGCGTGATGAGTGCCCACGTCTCCTTGGGGTCCCATCCCCAGTAGCGCCCCCACGAGATGTTGGCCCAGACCGCACCCAGAAAAATGCCGATAGTGAGAAAACACACGGCAGGGAAGAGAAGCACAGGTGACGAACTGGCCTTCTTGGTACACAATGCCTGCAGGGACAGAAAGGTCTGTATGGCAAACAGCGAGTATGCCAGCATCACCATCATGACGTGAAGCGACATGAGGGGCGATTGCAGTACGGGCATGAGGGGGGTGAGCTGTGGCGAGCCGCACGCTATCGTTGACACCAGCAAGGCGAACGACGACACCACCACACCGATGGGTCTGAGTGGCGGCACGCGACGCTGCATAAGCAGCGTGATGAGGATGGTGGCCCATGCCATGAACTGCATGGTTTCGAACCCGTTGCTCAGTGGCACATGTCCGCTCACCATCCATCGCAGCGCAAGCAGCATGGTGGTGTAAAGCAGGAGCAATGCCTGCAGGGCGAGTTGCAGTATGTGCATGGCTCGGCCCTGGCTGCTGCGCACAAACGACGCCACGCAGAGCACGAGGCTCAGGGCTACGAACACCATGATGGGAGTGCGCTGGGCAAGCATCTTGTTGTAGAAGACCTCGACCTGCAGTGTGGAGGGGATAGGGGCATGTGCTTGTTGGTAGTTGCGAATCTTTGCGATGAGCGTGGAGGCCTTCACCTCGTCGCCCGTAAGTGTGGCTTGTGTTACCTGGTCCATTACTCGTTTGATAAAGAGGAACTCTTTCTCGGGTGTATCCTTCGGCAGTTCGGTGCTTCCCGGCGCATACCAGTTGGAGTTGAGCGGAAACATCCTCAGAAACTCCCCGGCATAAAACATGCTGATGATGCGCACCTTCTCATCGGCTTCGAGCACGGCTTTACGGGTAGATGCCGGCAGCGTGCCGTCGTTGAGGTACGTTTGCAGTTTGTATTCGTTTCTTGCCGTATAGAAATGGCGTAGCGATGCCCACGAATCATGGATGCCGAGCATCTTCTGCACCTCCTGGCTCTTGACCTTTATGATGGGTTGCTGCTCCCAATCGTCGTAATAGATCATCCATCCCAGGAAGATTTCGTCGGCCGAAAGTCCCTGCCACGTAGGTTTGCCTGCAAGTTTCTGCACGAAGTCGGTTGCTGCCGTGTTGAGCGGACAGATGCGATTGTTGTAGAGTACGGCCACTGTGCCCAGGTCGTGAGCAATGTCGGGTGAGAGGGTGGGCGTGCCAGCCAGTGTGCCGGAGACGGGCAACGCACACATAATGGTCAATGCCAGGGTGCGACGCTTGATTCGCTTTATACACACGGCTATGAGCGAGACGAGCAACAAGGCATACGAGGCATAGGTCAGTGCAATGCCGTAGGGGTCGTGCGTGACGAGCAGGTGTGTGCCTTGTTCGTCTTCGTCGTAGCTTGACTGATAGAGCCGATAGCCGTTCGTGCTGCCGATACGGTTCATCGAGATGGTGAGCGTGGCAGAGTCGGCCATGTTGCCCATTGACGACACTTTGACGGTGGACACGTAGTCCATCGGTGCATCCGTGCCAGGGTAGTTCACGATGACGAAGTCGGTGAGCGTGAGCGTGATGGGCAACGCTTCTGCCGTCTTGGTCTCTTGGTTGATGTATTGCCGGCTCTCTTCATCCATTCGCAGGTGTATGGTGCCACGCTTGGCCGTGAGATACGTCACGAAGGCACCTGCAAGGATGCCCACGAAAGACAGATGCAGCATCATGATGGAAGGGCTTGGCCGCTTGCGCAGCAGCATCACGAGCGAGCATGCTGCGAGTAAAGCCCACAATGCCACAAACCACCATGAACCATAGATGTATGTGGCGGTGAATGTGGCACCATAGAAGCGCTCCAGGATGGTGGCAGTGCCCATACACAATATGAGGGTTGTGTATAGGCAGATAATGGTTTTCTTTATCATTTGCATTGTGAATTATGCGTTGTGCATTATGTTGCGCCAGCCAATTCTTTATCATCACTTAATTTTGTAGGGAGGAGTGTAGGCGCTGTCGTAACAATGCCCGTTAGATGGATTCGATGAAATACACGAGTTGCTCACGTTGCTTCTTGCTGAGCGAGCGGAACTTGACCACGCTGCTGTAGGCATCACTCCTGCCACCCTCCTGACTGCATCCATGCCACATAATGGCTTCGATGACGTTGCGGGCACGGCAGTCGTGCATACGTTCGGTACCCGAACCGCACTTCCTGGCAAGACCACGTCCCCAAAGTGGAGTGGTGCGGCACCAGCCAGTGCGTAGGTCGTTCTTCATGAAAAGCCTGTGCTGCACCATGTCGGTGTATGGCCATATTTTCTGGTATGGATAACGAGGCATGTCGCTGTTGGCGAATAACAGGTTAGGGTCGTGAATGTCGTCGGCACCTGTTGTCCACGATGGACGGTGGCATTGGGCGCATCCAATCTGCGAGAAGAGTTCCTTGCCAGCCTTGAAATCGTCGGTGGTGGTGTTGCGGGCAGCAGGCACGGCCAATCCTCGATGCCATATCATGAGATTTTTGTACTGCTCCTGTGTCATCTCGGCATCGAGCGACTTACTTGTCAGGTAGTTGCGTATGTTGTCGTCCACGTTGTCAGTATGCCATTCGGCATGTGCCTTTTGCGGGTCAACCAAGTTGATGTAGTCGGCAAAGCCTTCCTGCACCTCCACGTCGTTGGCAGATTTCTCCGCATAATATTTGCCGGCAAGGTCGAGGTAGTGGTAGCGACGGTCGGGGCGCGTCACGTTGGTGATGTTCCAAATGGCATTGGCACCTGCAGCGTCGAGCAACGGGCCACGTGACAGGGCGTAGGTGTAACGTCGCACATACTTGGTGCCATCACCTTGCAGCGAGTTGGAATAGTAGCTCTTCCAATTGTTGCTTGCCTGATCCCACATAGCTGGGTTGAGTGTGACATAGGGCGATTCGGCTGCCCATTGCTTGGTGATCTCCTCGTCGTCGATGGCATCAAGAAGACCGGTGCCGTAGATACCGATGGTCGATTCAAGACGAACTTCTATCTCGTTGGCCACATCTGATGGCGGGATAACCACATCCGTGCCCCCTCGCTGTACTACAACCGGAGCATAGTAGGCAGATGCCGGGATGCTGACCTCTGGGTATATAAGGCTGTAGCTCTCTCCGTCATCGAACTTGTTGTCCCACTCGTCGTTATAGGGTTGCCAGTCAATCTTTATCTGACTCTCGTCGATGGGTGCCTTGAAGGGTTTCACGGCACCTGTTTGAGGCATACCTGCCACAGAGCGAATGTATGCATCGGTTTGCTTGTCGTAGATGACGAGTAGGTAGCCATTGCGGTGAAGGTCAGCTTTGTAGGTTGTCTGTCGGGCACCATGTCCGTAACCAGGATGACAGTAGAGGCATCCAGGGCGTACGTACACAGGACCAAGTCCCTTGAATGCGCCCGAGGTGTTGGTGTTGAAATCATTCTCAAACAGGTATTCACCCTCGTTGAAGGCAGTAATCATGTTGGCATTCTCAACAGCAAGGGTAGGTTGCTTGTATGCTGTTGATGCAGACACGCTGGTAGTGCCGAGTTTTCCACCAGCATAATAGTCTTCGGGGTAGTCGATGGGTTCAGGGTCTTCGATGTCCCATCCAAGTGTGGTGGCTTCTTCTGAGGTTGAGCATGCTGCCATCAGTACAGCGCCACAGAGTAGCCACGATGTTCTGTTCGCCATGGCTTGGTAAAGCCTAATGGGGCGAGAACCAAGTGTCTGGATTCCAAGATAACGTTTCTTCATGTGTTATTATTTTACTATAAAAGAGTAAGTTACTTGCTTGCTCACTTTATTCGGCGAATGGCCTGGTAAAGGTCGTAGGCATTGTTGCAAAGCGACTTGTAGGTGGCCACTACCACATTATCCACATAATTCTCGTTGATTACCTGGCATTGAGCCTGTACCGTGGCATTGGTAGAGTGAGCGCGCAACGTGTTGACGAGATGCTCCATGGCATTGTCAAGTTCGCCCAAAGCATCGATGGCACTTTTTGAAGACGCATCCGTGTAATAGAGCGCAAAAGGAGCCTTCATGGAGTGGATGGCAGAGAGGGCAGCCTCCAGCTTTTGCTGCACATCCTCCGCGCTTGCCTTTAGTGTGGAATTGTTGGAGTTGAGGCAGAAGTAGATAAGCGACTTGGAACTGGGTGAATGGGCAGCAATGCTGCCGTAGAGAGCATTCTTGCAACTGATGATGTTGTCGTAGAAATCGATGATGGAGTTGTAGGCGTATGGCGACTCGATGTACGACTTGTCCTCGCCGGTGTAGGGAAGTCCGATCTTGGAACCACCTACTTCCGAAATGATGTCGCGAGCTCCCTCTACAATTTGTATGGTAGCATCGACAGCAGTCTCATAGCTTCCTCCAGGGGTCTTGAAGTCCTTTCCATAGTTGAAGTAGTCAAGTCCCTCGTTTGTTGTGTCACCGTTGTCGTCAAGCTTTTGGTGGTTCTTCAGATACTCCATAGTCTCGTTGTAGCGCTCGCCAGAGTCGGCTCCCGACCATGTGGTTTCGAGCACGCAAGTGGCTTGATAGAGGTCTTTTGCCACAGCGCACACATACTTGTACTCAAGGTCGGTAAGCTGCGTGATGCTACGAGGTTTCCCTTCATGGAACAGCACATACTCGATGCCGTGGTATCCCAGTACGGAAGAGTTCATGGTGCGCGCACTGTTCTGTACATCGTTCATGATGTTGTTGTCACGCAGAATGTTAGCCAGGGCCGTCTGATCTACAGGCCATGTGTCGGTGTGCGGGTCGATGGAGTATTCGTCCGCTGCTCCGAAGAGGAACGCCTCTGTGTTTTCCCAGTCGGCACGAGCCTTCTTCCATTGTGCACAGGCGGCATCAAGCATTTCCTGCGTACCATTCACTTTCTCTGTGTTCACTTCGTCTTCCGAGCATGACACGGCGGTCATGTGCATAATAGCAACTGCTGCCATCATGGTAAATAGCTTTTGTTTTTTCATTATGATATAATTTTAATAAGTGTTTTTGAGATTTTATGTGTTTTTTGGGGGGAGTTAACTCATTGCAATTAACTCATTTAAGAAACCATCCACAGTATGCCACACAAAGGCTGATACTTGGTTCGTTGTTGTAAGGTTGCACATATAGCGGGCTGTCAGATAGCAAACCGTTGTTGTTGGGCTTCTTGAAAAATCGATAGGAATATTCTCCCTTTATCACCACCTCTTTGACTGGTTGATAGTTGACCCCCACTGCACAGCGATATTTTCGGCAATAGTTGTAAAGACTTTTGTAAGTTCCTGCAGCGACAGAGTTATAGTGCTCTACATGCCCAAACACGTATAGTTTCTCTTTCTCCCTCGTTTTTTTCCATTGCGAGAAGATGTCATATCCGGCTTCAATACCCATGGCGAGCGCGTTGCTGGCAATGTTTGAATACTTGAAAGGGCTTCCGTCTTGGTATTTGTGGTGTGTCCAGTTTGCCTGGTTGTAGGCGGAAATTTCATCTGCATCAGATAGGTGCGCAAAGTCCACATTGCCTCTTACAATCCAGTTGTTGCGGTTGAAAGTGAAGTCGAAAGCCACCATACTCAAAGCACCTTTTACCTTGTCGTACGATGCTCCTGGCGACTTGATGGAGTTGCGAAAGGTGTGTCCATAGTAAGCGCTCAATCCCATACGTAGCCCTTTGATGGAGTAGTTGTCAAGGCGAAGAGCGGTGGCGTAGCAATTGGCAACTTTGAACTCGTATGGGCTTGTGGCACCATTGTGAACGAAATTCTCGGCAGAGAAACTTTCGGAATTAAGTCCCGAAAGGAACTGGGCTTCATAGCGCCAGTTTTTAGCTTTTCCCCATAGTGAGATGCCCAGTTGATGCCATGTGTTGGGGAAGATTGTTGCCTCACCTTCAGGACGATAGCATGTAAAGAAGTGTATGGATTCGTGATGTGCATTACTCAACCCGAAAGGCACGATAATCTCGCCTGCCTTGATGTTGAAGATGCCTTTCCCAAAGCGTTTGTTTATCCAGAACTGTTCCAGGACAACCTCGCCTCCCTTTTCTGTCTCTGCCTCGTATTCGCCCGACTCCTCTGCCTCGAGTTCGACAGCCGTGCCAGCACCACCATGTTCAAATTCTATCTCAGTACCTACCGACCATCCTTTGCCAAAATCATACCCGATATTCAAATTCACGTGTGGCAGATCAAAACGTCCATGTCCCTTGTCTTCGGAATATCGTGCAGGCGTGTTATACCTGTTAAAACTCTGGCTGTAGAAATTGCGACTCATCACAGCTTCACCATAGCCACCCAGTGTGAGTCGTGTGTTGTTTCTTCTTGTTGCAATGCTGTCGGTAGTCGTGGTTTGTGACGTAGCTGGTTGTGCACAAATAAAAGTACATAGCACCCACGCTTTTACAATACTTTTTGTCATCATTTTAGCTGTTGTAATTGATTTTCGCTGCAAAGGTACGGACTTTTTGTGGCTGGCACAATACCCAAAAATGATGATTTCTGTTCTCTCCCTAATGAGTAGGGCTATAATAATGACGTGAATCGATGGGGTCTGACCCCAACGATTCACAATATCTTCAAGAAGCAGGACATTCGTCTTTAACTCTTTTACTCCCTTAACTCTTTTACTCCCTTAACTCCCTTTAACCCCCTTTACTCCCTATACATATACATGCGAAACTTTCTTTCAGTTCTAAGGTACTATGCGTAAATAGTGTGAGAATTGTTTATTATAGCTGAACGCAAAGACGCAAAGATTATAATTGTGTAAGGGTAGAAAAAGAGAAAAAACTTTGCGTCTTTGCGTTCGATTATCAGTTCTTGCCAAATAGTATATCATTGCCAATATCTTCACACTATTTGCGCGTGTACTGCCACACGGCAAGGATGAACCACACCAGCAACAGCAGTTGGAACACAATGCCGAGGCCACCGAACAGGAAGGCGCTGATGCCTGCCAAGATGGCGTGTAACAGTTGCAGGGACTTGAGAGGAGACACCTTCTCCTCCAGCATAAAACTGAGCAGGTTGGCCAGCATGATGGCAAAACGACTGCCTGTAAGGGCTGTGCCCATTCTCTTGAGCAAGTTGCTCGGGCTGAACATGCTTGCTACGCTCTGATTTGTTGCACTCTTCATCTCGATAGTTACCATTGTTTTCATATTGTTGTTTTTTTATTGTTTCTATTCACGTTTTGGTTTCTGAGTGCAAAGGTATTGCCGATGTGTCTCGGAATATGGACAACCCACGCTTTTGAGAGAAAAAAGTAACAAAAAAAGTGCGTTTTGCAATGTCGATATTGCAAAACGCACTGATTATTGGGCTTAGTTTGTTAAAGTTTCGCCTTGAATGATTTTTGCCAAGATTTTAAATTTTGGGTTAAAATCTAAATCAAAAATATCAGAACGCGCTATTTTAGCGTCGGCCTAAAGCCTTAAAATCTAATTCAAAATCTATATAATACCAAGGTGGGAAACCTCGATCTGTTATTTCTTTGCCTTGGGCTTGGCAGCCGTTGTGGTCTTCTTGGTAGCTGCTGCCGCATTCTTCTTGGGCTCGATAACCTGATAGCGACCGCTGAGGTGCATGGCAGCAAACAAGCGGAGAATACCCTCGTAGTAAGCATCCTTGTAGCCAGAAGGTGTGGGGTCGTGGCGGTTGTTCCAGAAGCGGTCAACAAACTCGCGGCCCTTAGAGTGGTTGGTGACAAGCGAGAGGGCAGCACTGGTGGCAATGAAGCCAGGAGTGTGACGCAGCTCCTTGAAGCCACCAGCAGCCATGGTGTCGGTTACGATGGTGCCATCCACATTATACTGATCGTAGAAGGAGTCGATACCCTGGTTGTAGAGGAAGTTCTGCAACTTGTTACCGTATTCTGTCTGCCACTCAGCATCGGCATTCGACCATGAGAAGTCGAGGGCAATGTTCATGGGCACGCGCCATGAGTCGTAGCGGAAGTTGTTGGCACCGCCGCTGGGACGCATCATAGAGCCGTCGAAGTTGTTGTAGTCGGGGTTCAGACCTGTGATGGGGTGAACAGACTTGTGCAGATACTCGCGCGCAGCCTTGGCACACTCGTTCCAGTAGTCGCTGCGACCATCGTTGGCATACTTGGCCCATACCTCATAGAAGGCAGGGATGTGGTATGAGGGGTCGGTGTAGGTTGAACCGGGAGTGAAGGCGATAAGCTTGCTCTTCTCGTCGATAAGGCGTGGCTGACCATCCTTGCCCATACAGCAGTCGATGATGTACTGAGCCTCCTTGAGATAGTTGATGCCGGTGTCGTTACCCCAACGGTTTGAGGCAAAGATAAGGCTGGTAACGAAGTAGAGCTCGCCATCGGCAGCAGCGCCACGTGCAGCACCTGTGCCATCGGGCTTCACGCTCCATGCAAAGTAGCCTTTCTGGTTGCCATCCTTCATCTGCATGTATTCCTTTGCCCAACGGAAAAGACGGTCGAAGACCTCCTTCTTGTTAAGCTGAACGGCAATCATCATACCGTAAGACATACCCTCGGTACGGGCGTCATGGTTCTTCACGTCGCTGATGATGGCCATGTTGTTGGGCAGCTCAAAGTAGATGCGGTCGGGACCCTCGAAGAGTTCGTAGAACAGTTCGTCGAGCTTCTTGTCGATCTGCTGCTGAGAGTAACCCAGTTCGGCAAAGAGGTTGCGATACTGCTTGGTCTCAAAGCCGCCCTTCTGCCAAGGCTGCAGGGGAGCGGTAGAGAGCAGGGCTGGGTGAGCCTCGGGCTGCAGTTCAAAGCCAATCCAATCGACAGCCACCTCGCGTGCGTCGGCACTCTGAATCTTCAGGTCGGCAATGCCACGGGGAGAGTTGTTGATGGGAAGGGTGATGATGCTGAAGTCCTTTGTCTCGGGAATGTCGATAGTGGCGATGATGCCCATCTGAGCCAGGAACTCGGCAGGCATCTGACGGTTACCCCAGCGGCCGGGTGCACGGTTGGTGAGGTTGCGGATGATGAGCTTACCACCCTTGGGAGCCTTCACGCGAACGCTGATGAGGTTGACCTGCTGAGTGCCGAAATCCACCTTATTAAATGTAGAGTAGGCATCTGCCTCGTTGAAGATAATCTGCCAACCGTCGAAACGCTTGGTGGTGTCGGGGTTGAGGTAGTCGATGCGGGCACCGGTAGGACTGATGGTGCTGTAGCGGTCAATCTGGATGGGTTTGCGGGCATCCACTAAGCCTACGCCACGAAGGGTGGGCTTGACGAGCTGGATGGTGCCGTCGGGGTTGAAGAAGAGTGAGTCGCAGCGTACCGAGCGCAACTTGTCGAAGTTGGGCGAGTAGTCGTTGTGGTGATAGAACAGGTACCACTGACCCTTGTACTCCACGATGCTGTGGTGGTTGGTCCAGCAGCCTGTGGGCGACTGCTCCATAATCTTACCCTTGAACTCGAAGGGACCCAGTGGGTCGTCGCTCATGGCGTAGGCCAGCGTCTCGGTCTTGTCCTCCACCCAAGGATAGGTGAGGTAGAACTTGCCTTGGCGCTCGAACACGAAGGTGCCCTCCTTGAAACCTGCAGGCAGACCAGTATCGATGGCCTTGCCAATCATCTTGACCTCACGCTCGCCAAACTTGCGAGTCTCGAAGGGACTGTCCTCAGAAAGCTCCAGCAGGTTGTCCTTCAACTTGGCTCCGCGCAGGTTGCCACCACCCCAGTAAATGTAGTTGTTGCCATCGCTGGCACGCAGCACGCAGGGGTCGATGCCGCTGACACCCTCAATGGGGTTGCTCTGCAGGCGATAGGGACCTTCGGGCAGGTCGGCGATAGCCACACCTATGCCAAAGCCGCCACCGCGCTGACCCTCACGGGGCTTGATGCCGTTGGGGAAGTAGAAGTAGTACTTTCCGTCCTTCTCCACACAATCGGGAGCCCACATAGAGTAGCCCTTGGGGTTACCCCATTCCACGTTTTTCTGATCCACGATGACACCATGGTCGGTCCAGTCGGTCAGATTCTCGGACGAGAATACGTGGTAGTCGGCCATACAGAACCAGTCCTTGCGACCATAGTCATCGGGGGCAGGTATGTCATGCGAGGGGAAGAGGTACACCCTTCCGTTGAAAACCTTTGCCGTGGGGTCGGCCGTAAACTGGTCTCTGATAATAGGATTCTGAGCCATTGCAGAGGTGCAAAGGCCCAATGTGATTAATGATAAAAGAGATTTTTTCATTGGTATATTTTATATGTATTTGCTTTGAAACCTGATTGAGCACAATATGCACTCTTTGCATTAGACATGGTAAATGCGAAAAGGTTTAGTTCTTTCATGCGTTTTTTTATAAAAAAACTTTTGGTTGGGGTGTTTCTGCTTGTCGAGCCACTGCAATCCCCGGTTTGGTGACGGGGATTGGCGGTTATGACAACAGGTGTGCGAAACCCTCTCTCTCCTTTTTTGGGGGGGGAGAGGGGGTGATATGGTCTTACTCCACCATGGTGAACACGTGGCCGAAGATGCCGAAGGTGGCAGTCTCCTCCTTGCCAAGCAACTTGATCTTGGTGGTGCTGAACAACAGGTAGTTGTGGTATTCCAATGTCTTGTCGAGTGCAAATTCGCTCAGGGCACCGGTCAGCATGGAGCCTGCCTTGCCAGCCAGACTGTTGTCGGTAGTCTCGCTCAGTTTGCTTACGAGGGCTGACTTGTGGGCTTCCACCTTGGGATTTGAAGTCCAGAGCCACACACATACAGCACCGAGAAATGTAATTGTTCCTATCAGTTTTTTCATTGTTTTGTGTTTTTTGATTTCTAAAATTCACACGCGAAACCCCTCTCAAGCCCATTCTTCATAGCTGCCTGATAAGGATTTCGATGGCAAAGTTATAAAAAAAAGTAATACGACGAAAACAAAATGCACCTTTTCCCCTCACTTGAATAGGGCTTTTCCATCCCCAAATAGGGAAAAAGCGGTATTATCCCCATAAAAAACTACTACCTTTGCATCAGAAACAAAAAACAAACGCAACATTTCCAAGCTTAGGCCTCAGCCACCAGCCTAATGGTTCGCTCCTAAAAGCAGGAAGTTGCAAAAACCAAAAAGAGAGAAACAAGAAATCAAATAATAACCTTTTAAATTATAACGATTATGACACGCAATACTTTCTTCTCAGCTATCATGTTTGGCATCATGTCAATGTTTGTAACCAGCGCCAGCGCACAAGGCCGTCACGGCGGTATGGGAGTTCCCCGCGCACATCACGAGATGAGAATGGGCGACCACGGAATGCCTAGGGGTGAGATGCGCCACCACGACATGGGTCCCCGTCACGACATGGCACCTCATCACGGCATGGGTCCCCGTCACGAGATGCATATAGGTGGACACGGTCATGTGGCACACCACGCTGACTATCGCTGGGACAGCCGCGGATACCTGCATGGATGGGATGGCAGAGTTCGTCGCTTTGACGATGGTCGCTGGGGTTATCTGCGCGACGGAGCCTGGTACTACTACGACTGCTTCTATGAGCCCGACTACTACTTCGCTCACCCCTTGGCTCACTTCCACGACCACATCTTCCACTCTCGCGGTGCTCGCCGTGTAGTAGGTGCAGCCATTGGTGCAATAGCCGTTGCCGCTCTTGTGGATGCCCTGGTAGATTGAACTCATCCATAAGACATCCGTCTTTGACTCCCTTGATTCAAGCAGCAAATCTATCGTCTTTAACTCCCTTGACTCCCTTGACTCCCTTAACTCCCATAATTACTCCCGCTTAGTCATCCTTCAGTGATGACACAGGTTTCACTCAGTTGGCTTACGTCTGGCTTACGTGTTTTTACGTAGGCCAGACGTAAGCCAATCGAGTCATGATGCTGTGCTGGTCGTAAGCTGATACGGCCGTCATTTTAGGCTCTTACCCCCTGATATTGCCCCAAATTGCCCTGTTTGCTGTAGAAAAAACGGTTTTCTTAAATCTTTTTCTGTCTAAAAGTTTTGAAATTCACAATTTTTTGTGTTACTTTGCAGTAAAAAGCTGGCAGATAGGCAACACGGTGCTATGCCGGCGACAACCAAACAATTCTAATTCCAGACAAGATCATGAAGATAAAATCTTTTCTCAGCATACTTCTTCTTAGTGTTTGCTCGCTTAGTATCAATGCTCAGGATGCCCGTTCCAAGGTGGATTCGGGCATAGCGCAGATTGAGCGTCTCATTGACGGGCGCAACTGGGGCGCGGCCTTTACCAAGCTCCGTGAGTTGGAGGCCAGCGTGATGGACAACCCCTCGTTGCAGTATATTACCAGCAAGCAACGCTGCAAGATGTACACCCGCATCAACTGGAACCGAGAGGCTAACGAGACCATGCAGAAGATGGAGCAGCAGGCGCTGCGTTCGGGTGATGAAAAAATCATTGAGGACATGCTTCACGAAAAAGCCTCTTTCTATGCCGCCAAGGGCGACCTGAGAGTGGCTCGCGAGTGTTACGACCAGATGTTCCGCCGTCGCTCCTATGGCAAGGATGATGCCGGAGTGGAGAAGTGTTTCAAGGCTATGTTGGACGAGGCTACCAAGTCGAACAACAAAACGATGAAGGAGGTGGTGGACAACCTCTACACCGCATGGCAGGACTCTATCGCCACGGTGAAGGATCGCAAGGAACTGAAGAGCCTCAAGAAGCAATATGCCGATTCGCAGGAGGAAATAGCCGACAAGGACAGCACCATTGGCTTGCAGAAGGGTACCATCATCTTCTTGGTAGTCATTCTGGCGGGTGCAGCCGCTGCAATCTGCTTCCTGGCCCTGGTCACTATGCGTCACATTCGCACTTCGAAGAAACTGCGCAACGACCTCAAGGTGAGCAACGAGAACAGCGCACAGAAGTCTGTTCTCATCCGCAATATTGGCGGACAGATTGCACCTTCACTTCAGCAGATTGAGAAAGGTGGCAGCACCACGCTTCACATCGATGCACTCAACAAGATGCTTCGCGATGTGGAGACCTATGTGGAGCTTGACGACACTAAGGCTGAAAAGCCTGAGATGGAGAGCGTGAATGTGAACAAGTTGTGCGAGGAGGTGGTAGCCGATTGTGCTTTCAGCAGAGTGGTAGTGGGCACGGATGCCCCCAGCATCAATTTCACTGTGTCACCCGACACTACACGTGAGATTCTGAAGAAGGTGGTGCAGGAGTGCTGCATCTACTCAAATACCGAGAACATCACCCTGGGCTTCAAGAAGCGTAACCCCCACATGGGACAGTTCACCGTCACCGCCACCGGCATGCGCTTGTCGGACGAGCAGAAGCAGGCTCTCTTTACGGCCTTTGCCCAGGTGTACGACCTCACGCAGACCACCGGACTTGTATTCCCCATCTGCTCGCTCATGGCTTATAAGATGGGTGCATCACTCGTCCTCGATGAAGGTTTTGCCAAGGGAAGCCGGTTCATCCTCGAAGTGCATAGCTAACACGGGGATAAAGCCATAAAAAGTAGCCCCTTACCCCCCGACTTTTGACTATAATCAGAATGTAGGGAATAAGAGCAATGTAAACTTTTTATATAGTAAGGAATAGAAGAAAAAATACACTCATAAAACCAAGATGATAGAGTGGAGATGAGTTTTTGAGTATTAGATAGATGAAATAATGCGTATGAATTTGTGTGTGTGTTGAAAAAAGAAGATTGCATCTCGACACCCCATCTTTGCTAACCTTACATCTAATGCCATGAAGAACACATTACTCATAAGGTTTTAAGGTTATAGGGTTATAAGGTTTTAAGGTTGAGATTACCTTCGTTAAGCATAAGGTAACTAAATCTCGAATCCTCTAAATCCAGAACCCTCGAATCCTCGAAATCTCGAACCCTCAGAACTTGTAACTTGAGCGCATGCGAAAGTTGAATAGCATTACGGCCTGGTTGATTTTGAAACATAGAAGAAAAATGGCAGAACATCTTGATATAATAGAAGGAACCAAGGAGGAGCGTTACGAGGCACTCTATCCGCAGATAAAGTCGGTAGTGGAAGACGAGACGGATTTCATTGCCAATATGGCTAACGTGGCCTCAATGCTGCACGAAACATTCGGATTCTGGTGGACGGGATTCTATCGTGTAATAGGCGAACAGCTGGTGTTAGGCCCCTTCCAAGGGCCATTGGCTTGTACGCGCATTAAGAAGGGTAGGGGCGTATGTGGCACTACTTGGCAGAAGGAGGAAACCATTGTGGTGCCCGACGTCGAACAGTTTCCTGGTCACATAGCCTGCAGTTCGGCTTCGCGAAGCGAGATTGTTGTACCTATCAAGCACGATGGAGTAGTCGTAGCCGTGCTCGACATTGACAGCGCCTCGCTCAATACCTTCGATGATATTGATAAGCTGTGGTTGGAAAAGATTGCCGTTTTACTTTAATCCAAGTTTTTCAAGCAATCCGCCTGAAGGCTTGCGGAAGTATTGATCGAGTTTCTTGAGCATTTGTGAGCGACAGAACACCACCACGCTGTCACCAGCTTGTACCTGCGTATTACCGCTGATGGGCATACCCACGTTGCCACGTACCAAACCACCCAGTACAACGCCTTCGGGCAGTTTTATGGCACGGATAGGCTTTTCGGTGATGGGAGAATCTTCGGCAGCCACAAACTCAGCCACGTCGGCATTGGTGATGTTGAGGCACTTCATGTTGTTGACATCGGCATCCAGCATCATTTGGTAGATGTGACTGGCGGCAATGGTCTTCTTGTTGATGATGGTACCAATGTCCAGTTTCTCTGCCATATCCACATAATCCATGTTCTCACACAAAGCCACCGTCTTGCGCACACCCATTCGCTTGGCGGCAAGGCAAGCCAGCACGTTTGTCTCTGTCTCAGGTGTAAGGGCGCAGAAAGCCTGAGTGTCATAGATTCCCTCGTCGATGAGGAGAGAAGTATCACGTCCGTCACCTTGAATGATGCGGATGTCATCGCTGTCAAGCAACTCGTTCAAGCGGTTGCAACGCTCCACGCTCTGCTCAATGACTTTCATCGACATATAGTCGGGTTTCATGTGTGCCACGTGTACGGTGGTTCTGCCTCCACCCATGATGAGCACATTCTTTACATCGTCATAGTGCTCTTTGCCCACTATCTCGCGAATATAGGGAACATACTTCTTGGTGGTCATGAAATAGGCAATGTCGCCCAGTTCCAGTTGGGTACGTCCATTGGGGATGAGTGTTTCGCTTCTGCGCTTGATGGCTACGATGTGATAAGGGCTGTCGGGCGGACACAGGTCGCGCAATTCGATGTTCAGTATCTTGGCACTCTCACGCAGTTTTATGCCCAGCATGACCAAAGCGCCATTGTGCACCTCCCAATACTGGCGTACCCAAGAGCGCTTCACACCCTCGCATATTTCTCGGGCAGCCAACTGCTCGGGGTAGATGAGCGAGTTGATGCCCATTTGCTTGAAGAACTCCTGATGCTGCTTCTGCATGTATTCGGCATTGTCCACACGAGCCACCGTCTTCTTGGCTCCTAAGTTGTGAGCCAGCATGCAGCATGTGATGTTACGTGCCTCGTCGGGTGTAACGGCAATAAAAAGGTCAGTTTGTGCCACACCCGCCTCCTTCAAGCCCATGATGCTTGTGGGGGAGTTGTTGAAGGTAATAAGGTCATAATTACCAGCTTGACTGAGAGCCTCGGTCTTATCGGGGTTCTCATCGATTACCGTGATGTTGTGATTCTCATCGGATAGCAGTTTGGCCAGGTGTGTACCAACGGCTCCCGCGCCAGCAATAATGATCTTCATAAGTATGTGGTTACTATTATTGACAATTGATTTTTTTTCAGTTGTATTTTCCTAAAGGAAGCTAAAAAGCGACAAGTTGACAAGTGATGCCTTATGGCTTGAAACCAGTCAGAGCCTTTATGATGGCTTCCTCGTCGATGCCTACGATGTGGTGCAGTTCCTCAACGGTACCATGCTCCACGAAGTTGTCGGGCAAACCAAGACGGATGACATGAGGGTGATAACCATTGTCCATCATGAACTCAATGACAGCTGAACCCAATCCGCCATTTTTGGCTCCGTCTTCCAATGTCACGATGTATTTGAAGTGCTTACCCATCTCGTGTAGCAATTCCTCATCGATAGGTTTCAGGAAACGCATGTCGTAATGGGCGATGTGCAGTTCCTTGCCTTGCTCTTGCGCCATTTGTTCTGCCTTGGCTATGGCTCGTTGAGCCGTACAGCCAAGTGGACCGATGCTAAGCAGGGCAATCTCCTCTCCTTGTTTGATGCAGCGTGCCTTGCCAATGGGTAGTTCCTCCATGGGGCATTTCCAGTCGGTATGCTTCGCCCTTCCACGTGGATAGCGAATGACAAACGGACCTTTGTCGGGCAGTTGTGCCGTGTACATCATGTGGCGCAGTTCATGCTCGTCCATAGGTGAGCATATTGTCAGGTTGGGTATGGGGCGCAAAGCCGCCATGTCGAAAGCACCATGATGCGTGGCACCATCCTCTCCCACCAATCCTGCACGGTCGAAACAGAACACCACGGGTAGTCTTTCTATGGCTACATCATGGATAATGTTATCGTATGCACGTTGAGCAAAGGCAGAGTAGATGTTGCAGAAGGGTTGCAATCCCTCTGTTGCCATACCTGCAGAGAAGGTCACGGCATGTCCCTCGGCAATACCTACGTCGAAGGCACGATTGGGCATCTCTTGCATCATGATGTTGAGCGAACATCCTGTGGGCATGGCGGGTGTGATGCCCACTATGCGAGGGTTTTGCTTGGCCAGTTCCACAATGGTATGGCCGAATACATCCTGGAAACGAGGAGGTTGATTGTTGTTCTCCGACACGATGCGTTCACCGGTTTCAGGGTTGAACTTACCGGGAGCATGCCACTCTGTAGCGTTCTTCTCGGCAGGCTCGTAGCCCTTGCCCTTACGGGTGTGAAGGTGCAGCAGTTTGGGACCCTTCATGTCCTTGATGCTTTGCAGCGTGTGTACCAGTTCCACTACGTCATGTCCGTCTCTGGGACCGAAGTAACGTATGTTCATGCCCTCGAAGATGTTCTGATGATTGTTGAGCAGTGCCTTCATGGCATTGTTGAATGCTATGATACGCTTCTTGCTATCCTCATTGATCCATCCCCATTGCATGAGCCTTGATGAGGCACGCTGGCGGAAGTTGTTGTAGGTGGCACCTGTGTGCAGATGATGCAGATAGTTCTTCATACCTCCCACACTATGGTCGATGCTCATATTGTTGTCATTAAGAATGATGAGCATATCATTGTCAATGTATGAGGCATTGTTCAGACCCTCAAATGCCAATCCTCCAGTCATGGAGCCATCGCCAATCACAGCCACGGAGAGTCGCTTTGATTCCTTCAGCTTATCAGCAACAGCCATACCCAATGCGGCAGAGATGCTATTGCTGGCATGCCCGCAGGTAAAGGTGTCGTATTCGCTTTCTGAAGGGCAAGGGAAGGGGTGCAATCCACCCAGCTTGCGGTTGGTGGCGAACTGCTCCCTACGTCCCGTCAGCATCTTGTGAATATAGGCTTGATGCCCAACATCCCACACGATGCGGTCGTTGGGAGTGTCAAATACATAATGCAGAGCCACGGTAATCTCGACCACTCCCAACGAAGAGGCAAAGTGGCCGGGGTTCACACTCAACTCTTGAATGAGACACGCTCTCAGTTCATCACACAGGCGTGGGAGGTCTTTCGTGGAAAGACGTCTCAGGTCGGCTGGTGAGTGTATGCTGGAGAGCAGCGTATCTTTTTCGTTATTGTCCATTCTCGAATGTATTGTTGGCCGTTGTGGCATTTTGAATGCAAAGATACAAAGAATTATTGAAATATTACAACCGAAGCAGAAAATATGGCGTTATGATGAAGGATTTAAGAAATCAAATTTAAGATTTTTCTTGAAAAGAAGCATCTTTGCGTTATTTTTAGTAATTTTGCGTGTAATTATTATGTGATGAGAATTGGCTTTAAATAATGTGTAGGCATGGTCGAAAGGGAGAATCCTGATAGTGTACGGCATACGCGGGTGGAAATACCCCCGTTGCTTCGTTGCATAGGTCGGCAAGACAGTCTTGTGATGCTTGGCTCGTGCTTTGCCCAGTATATGGGCGAGCGTATGGCTTGCGAGGGATTCGAAGTGACGGTAAACCCATTGGGCACGCTTTTCAATCCCTTCAGCATCGGTCAGACCGTGCGTGCCGCCCTGGATGCAAGAGGGGTAGAGTTGCCCATCTTCCCCACAGATGGTGAGTGGCGTTGCTGGTGGGCAAATACGCGATTCAAGGCTCCTACACCCCAAGAGCTTGAGTTACTCTTGCGTGAACGCTATGAGGCTTTGGGCAATGCCTTATGCAAGGCACAGCACCTTGTCATCACATTGGGCACGAATGTGTGCTATCGTACGCCATGGTCTTCCAGCAAGGAACAGGATGCGGATATCGTGGTAACGAACTGCCAGCGCCAACCCGACAGATTGTTTCGTGAGTGGAGGGCGTCGGTAGAGGATATTACGGCGGATATGGCTCGTACGGTGGATTTGCTTTTACAAGCGAATCCTGCCTTGCAGATTATTCTGACGGTAAGTCCGTACCGCTATCACAAATATGGCTATCATGGCAGTCAGCTCTCTAAAGCCACATTGCTTCTGGCTGAGGATGAACTGATCAGGCAATTTCCCCAAAGCTGCTGCTATTTTCCTGCTTATGAAATCCTGCTCGACGAATTGCGCGACTACCAGTTCTATGCCCCTGATGGCCATCATCCTGGACAGAAGGCGGTGGATGTCATTTGGCAGAGGTTTCAAGAGGGAGCAGTTAAAGATTTTAGGGAGTTAAAAGGAAGTTAAAGATTATTTGGGAGTTAAAAGGAAGTTAAAGGGAGTTATCGCTCCTTCGTCGCTTAGTAAGTTAAAGGACGAATGTCTTGCTTCTTGAATGCAACAGACAAATGTATCGTCCTTTAACTTCCTTAGCGAAGCGGTAACTTCCTATAATTTCCCAAGCGAGGAAGGAGCGATAACTCCCAAAGTTAATGAAACATACAAATATGAATTATACAATCTCGCAGATATCAACTCTTATCGGCGCTCATCAGTTGGGTGAGGCCGATGTGGAGGTCAGTTGGCTGCTTACCGACAGCCGCAGTTTGTGTTTTCCAGAGGAAACGCTCTTCTTTGCCATCAAGACTTCTCGTGGCGATGGCCATCGCTTCATTCCTTCGCTCTACCGTCGTGGCGTGAGGGCGTTTGTGGTGAGCCAGAACCCCGAGATTCCCTATCCCGATGCTGCCTACCTTCTGGTGCCCGATACATTGCGTGCTCTGCAGCGTCTTACCGAGCGACATCGTGAACGCTTTGATGTACCTGTCATAGGCATCGCGGGCAGCAATGGAAAGACCATCGTCAAGGAGTGGCTCTACCAGATGCTTTCGCCCGAGCGTATCGTTACGCGTAGCCCTCGCAGTTACAACAGTCAGATAGGCGTGCCCTTAAGCGTATGGACTCTTGAGGAACAAACGCAGTTGGCCATCTTTGAGGCAGGTATCAGTATGCCTGGCGAGATGGCTTCGCTGGAGAGGATCATACAACCCACGCTCGGCATCTTCACTTGTCTGGGAGACGCACATCAGGAGAACTTCGCTTCGTTGGAACAAAAGTGCATGGAGAAACTCATGCTTTTCAAGGATGCCTCCGTATTGTTCTATCCCGACAATGACGAACTCTTGGCACGTTGCATCGAGAAATCAGGTTTCAAGGGTCGTCTCATCCCCATTGCCATTGAAAGCAGGGGTAACGACGGACTCTCTGCCGATAAGGCTATCTGCGCTTCGGTGTGCGAGTATCTGCAGATGCCTACCAAAGTCATCGAGGAGCGACTGGCTTCCTTACAACCTGTGGCTATGCGCCTGGAGGTGAAGGAGGGCAGACGTGGCTGTACGCTTATCAACGATAGTTACAACAGCGACTTGGGTAGCTTGGATATTGCCCTCGATTTCATGAGCCGTCGTCCCGATGGCAAGCAACGTAGCCATGCCCTCATCCTGAGTGACATGGAGCAGATAGGTCTTGAGTCGAAAACGCTCTATCAGCGTGTGGCAGCCCTTGTGGCCGGACGTGGCATCACGCGCTTCTTCGGCGTGGGCGAACAAATCTGCGAGAATGCAGAACTCTTTGCACAGACGGGTATGGAACTGCATTTCTTTGCCTCTACCGATGCCATGCTCGAAAGTCCAGCCTTTGCCTCTTTGCGCGAGGAAGTGGTACTCATCAAGGGGGCTCGCCGTTTTCATTTCGAGAACGTAACTGAGCAACTTGAGATGAAGGTGCACGAGACGATTCTTGAGGTCAATCTCAATGCTGTGGTTGACAATCTCAACTATTACCGCTCGTTCCTGAATCCCGATACCAAGATGGTGTGTATGATTAAGGCGAGCGGATATGGAGCCGGCAGCGTGGAATTGGCACGCACCCTACAAGATAGCCGGGTGGATTATCTGGCCGTTGCGGTGGCCGATGAGGGTGTGGAATTGCGTCGCGCTGGCATCACGTCTGGCATCATCATCATGAACCCCGAGATGACAAGCTTTCGTACGCTTTTCCGTTATCGGCTGGAACCCGAGGTGTACAGTTTCCGTCTGCTCAATGCCTTGATCAAGGCTGCCGAGCAAGAAGGCATTACCGACTTCCCGGTACACGTCAAACTCGATACAGGTATGCATCGTCTGGGTTTCGACCCATTGACTGACATGCCGCAGCTTATCGACATACTCAAGCACCAGAAGGCCATCATCCCACGCAGCGTGTTCTCACACTTTGTGGGTAGCGATAGTGACGACTTCGACACTTTCTCTGCCATTCAGTACGACCGTTTCCTCAAGGGTAGTTCTGAGTTGCAGGCAGCCTTCTCGCACCACATTCTGCGCCACATGTGCAATAGTGCCGGCATAGAGCATTTTGCTGAACGACAGATGGACATGGTGCGCCTTGGCCTTGGCCTTTACGGCATCAACCCTCGCAACAATCAGCTCATTCATAACGTGTCCACCCTGAAGACCACCATTCTGCAGATTCATGAGGTTCCTGCCAGCGAGACGGTGGGTTATAGTCGCCGTGGCAAACTGAGTCGCGACAGTCGTATTGCAGCCCTTCCCATTGGTTATGCCGATGGCTTGGATCGTTTGCTTGGCAATGGTCATGCCTACTGTCTGGTCAATGGGCAGAAGGCACCTTACGTGGGTAATATCTGTATGGATGTGTGTATGATTGATGTGACCGACATTGAGTGCAAGGAGGGTGATATGGCCATAATCTTTGGCGATGAACTGCCTGTCAGCACCTTGTCCGACATCATCAATACCATTCCTTATGAGATTCTTACGGGTGTCTCTCCCCGTGTCAAGCGTGTCTATTACAAGGAGTAGTCCGTTAATTTTGGGAGTTAAAGATTTTGGGGAGTTAAAAGGAAGTTAAAAGAAGTTATCGCTCCTTCGTCGCTTAGGAAGTTAAAGGAAGTTATCGCTCCTTCGTCGCTTAGGAAGTTAAAAGAAGTTACCGTTCCTTCGTCGCTTAGGAAGTTAAAGGACGAATGTCTTGCTTCTTGACGCGCCTTTAGGCCGATGCTTTGCTCGCAAGAACTTCGCAAGCTTCGCATGCCCCAGTATTAAGGAGTTCACTCCCTAATCCCCTTTAACTCCCCAAGCGAAGCGATAACCCCCAGCTTACATTACCTGTATGCTATAGCAGAACGCTAATGCGCGTTCATCCTTGTCAAGGGTGTAGGGCATTGTGGTATGCTCGTCCTTGAACGTCTGCAGGTGGGGTGAGAGCACTGCACTGAAGGCCTTGTAGGCATTCAGGTTTGCGTCGGCCTCTGATTGCACAACGATGAGCACATACCGGTTGAGCGGATGCTCCTTCATTACCGTCAGCATCTGGCGAGCCAGTTGCTCGGCAAAGTGCGTGGTGACGTTCGCGAAGAAGTATGAGAGGTTGAAGATCACCAGCGATGGCAGTTCCGAGCATCCCTGCCAGAAACTCCTACCCAGCGATGTGAAGGCATCCAGCATCTGACAATGTATGTGCTTGCCAAACATCCCGTTCATGAATTGCATCCCTATATGCGAGGCTGCCGTGCTTCTCTCTTCTCTTACTCCCCCTCGGGGGTTGGGGGGGCTGTCTATCCCCGTGTACACCATGTTGGGCGCATCCTTGAGAAAGAGTTCGGCAAAGACCAGACCGCTGGTAGCCGTACCGCATCCTATGTCTATCATGTGCACCCTTCCTCGCGTGGCCTGTATGTGGCTGCGCATCCACTCCTGACAGCTGTCAAACACCTGTCGGCTGCTGCAATAGTGCGCTCGCATCATGTAGTAGGCATGGAGCAGCACCTGCTCTTGCTCCGTCATCTGCTCCTGCTTCGTCGTCTGCCCCGTCAGCGCAGGGTGGGGCAGCTGGAGGCGGCCATAGCCTATGGCATTGAGGTTGGTGCTCATGTCATGACCCAGCACCCGTTCAGGCCATCCTTCGCCCGAGGCATGCTTCAGGGGTTCTGTCACACATTGGCCAAAAGCCTTTTCAAAGAGTGGGGTAGTGCTGTAGCTTGCCCGGCTCATGTCGATGGGCTTAGGCTCATACACAGGCACGTTGAATGACCCCTTCACATATTGCTCCATAGGCACGCAGAAGTACCCATGTCGGCTGCGTATGAACTCGATGAGCTTGTAGAAGGTGAAGTTGTTGCACAGCAGTCCCGTGTTGCCCACCATGATCAGATGCTCCTCGGCACGTGTCATGGCTACGTTCAGCTTGCGGTCTATCTGACTCCCGTCCCAGTCGGTAAACGTATTGTTCGTCAAGAAGTTGAGCTGATAGTATTGCTGTATGGTAAATCCGTAGATGATGTACTTGCGCTGGCTTCCCTGATAGCGTTCCACCGTGTCGATGGTGATGTCGTGCAGCACCTTTATGCCGGCGCGGTCGATGGTGTTGCGCACGGTGGCTATCTGGTTGCGATAGGGCACAATCACACCCACCGTCTCCTCCACCTTGAAGTCCTCCTTCTCACGTTCGTAGATGCGCAGCACGGTGGCGGCAATGATTTCTGCCTCTACTTGGTTCACCTTGTCCGATATGGGTTCGGTGGGAGCGTCGGCATGCACAAAGGCTATGCGTCGCGTCAGCAGCAGGTCATCGATGCCATGCTTGCCCAAACCCTGGTAGGGCAGGGGTGTCTGCTGATGCTCCAAAGGTACCTCCTGCAACTGGTTCTGGTAGAAGGTGTAGTTGGGAAACGAGGCAATGTCGTGGTGCATGCGTCCCTGCTTGGTGAGCATGTACACAAAGCGCTCGTCGTAATGCCCGTTGGGTTTGCGGAACCATTTCAGCAGTCGTTCGAAGAGCGACAGGCGGCAGTCGCTCAGGTGGATGTCGAGCAACTGGCTGTCATGCACCCGCGACACCTCCGGTCTCTGCTGCACCACGGCGGGCAACTGCTTGTGGTCGCCAATGAGCACCATCTTCTGTATGGCAGGTACACCGTTGTGGTGTGCGCTGATGAGGCTGATGAGGTGAGGCTCCAGTATCTGCGATGCCTCGTCGATGATGGCCAGGCTGAACTGCTTGAGTTTGAACAGGCCGATGTGCGCGTTCATCGCGGTGGTGGTGGCCACAAACACACGCGTGCCCATGATGCCTTGGCGCAACTGCTCCAGGTTGCTGCATTGCTGCGCCCTCTGGTTCAGCAGCATCTCCCTGTATTCGGGCGAGCAGTTCAGTCCACCCCCTATGCGGATGAAGTCGATGCCATCCTTGTACAGCTTGCTGCATATCTCGTCCACCGCACGGTTGGTGAACGACAGCAGCAGCACCGAACTGCCCTCCTCGGTGAGTTCCTCCTTCAGCGTATTCAGCAGTCCGAACGATGTCTTTCCCGTGCCCGGCGGACCGATGATGAGAAAGAGCTCCTTGGCTCGTTTCACACGCGTGGATAGTTCGTTGAACGAACCATAGTCGCCGTTGATGAGGCGAGTCTCGTCCACCTCCGGCTCACGTTGCATCAGCCACAGGTCGCGCCTTGTCTTGGGGGCCGACAGGAAGGCATGCATACCCCTGTAGAGCGAGCTGTACGACGACTCCATGAAGTCGTGCTCAATGGCCCACATCTTGCCTTTCTCGCGCAGAAACACCCTGGCATCCGACTGGGCTGCCCTCAGCACCACTACCACCGTTTCAGTGTCGATGTCCTCAATCGAGCCTCTGAACACCATGGTGCGCCGGGCATCGGGTTCCTCCTGTGGGTCGTAGGCATACAGTATCACGATGTCGCCCACGCGGAAGTTGGTCATGTCGCTGTTCATGCGTTCCGTGAAGCGCAGTTTCACCCTGCGCACGCTGCCCTTGCTCTCGGCGTCGGGCCATGCCAGTTGCAGTCGGTCGTATATGTTGCCCGCCTGCAGCTTCTCCTCCAGCGTGTCATACCACTTCGAGGCAAAGCCCGAGTTCTCCTTCGTCTTGTTGCCCAGCTTCGACAGCATGTGCTCGTTGGCTATGAAGGTCATGAACCTGTAGTAGTAAGCCTTCTCCAGTTCCGATGCCTGCTGCAGGGGAGCCAGCACCTTGCCAATCTGGTCGCTCTGGAACCGTGTCCACAGGTTGTTGTCAACGTGCTTCATGTTGAGTTTCTCGGGCGTCAGCGTGTCGAGCAGCCTGAACCCGTTGGGCTGTGTGTATAGCATCTCGGTCCAGGCCAGACCGTTGCGCACCTTGATGGCACGGAATATCAGTTCGGGCGCAAAGCCCAGTCCCAGCAGACTCTCCTGGTATTTTGAGTAGAGCAGGAAGGCGCTCAGCTCCTGCTGGTTCCTCTCGTATGTCTCTCTGAAGTTGTAGCGTATGAGCATCATGTACAGCAACATCTGCACATAGTGCTCCTCCTTGTATTGGGGTTTCACGAAGTTGTCAAAGGGGAACTCCCCCTTGCCGGCCTTCTGTTCCAGCAGCACCTTGTAGTCCAGCTGCAGGTAGTCCATACGTCCCTGCACGCCCAGCATCTCCGAGAAGAACGAGGGTTCCACCATACCCTCGGCGGGGTCGAAGCTGGCCACGCTCTGCGGCAGTACCTCGCCAATGGCGTGGGCTATGTGTGCCTTCTGCACCTGCGCCTCGCTGTGGAAGCTGCTGTCTATGCCCACGGTGAGCAGACTGATGGCGTTGCGCTGGAAGTACTCCATGATGCTGTCCTTGTACGACCGCGTGTGGGGCAACTGGTGTATCTGTTCGTCAAGCAGCTGTCCGGCAAAGTTACCCAGTTCGATGGGCACGCTCGATTCCGAGGCCTGTATCTTGTTGATGAGGTTCACAAAGGGCGACTCGGCATAGTTGGTGAAGCAGCGTGCTATGGTAGAGATGTCCACCAGATAGTCGGGTTCAAAGATGATGAGTTCGGGATAGACGATGCCATCCTTTTGGCGCGGACGTATCAGATTGAGTTGTGCACCCCTGTAGAACATGGCGCTCAGGTACGTCCAGTCATAGTTGTATATCTTGTTGCCTTGGGCATAGCACACCTTCACCGTCTCGCCGTCCACCGCCTCCTCCGAGGCTCCATATACAAAGCATTCGTCCCACTTCTCCACGATCAGGCGCATCTTCTCGCCTACCAGCGTGGGTACGTACCTTTCCTCCCTTTCTGTGGGGAAGGCCTCTACCAGCGTGGCTGGTATGGGCGTGCGGTAGATGAACGATATGAACTTGGCCAGGTTGCGCAGGTCGAAGAGGTGCCACTTTACCAATTCCTCCTCCTTGAGTTCGCTGCGTCGGCGCAGACGCACGCGAGTGTCGTTCGTCATCCTCACTAAGCTGTGCGAGGCTCCGTGTTCCTTCAGCAGGTAGTCCGTCTTGGCAAACGTGCCGCCCAGGTTCAGTCGGTTGTTGGCCGTTTGCTGTTCCAGGCATTTCATGAACACGCGGTTCATGTGGTGGTACATCCTGAGGTATTGGGGCAGATGCCTCAGGCTACCCTGCAGTTCGGCAAACAGGTTTACCGATGCCTCAGGGTCGTCGTGCTCTGCCGTCTCGTTGCCTGCTGTGTGCAGCTGGTGGCCAGCCTCAAACTCCTCTATGCGCATCTGCTGCGGCATGGCCTTTATGGCCTCGGCCGTCAGCCTTGGTGGTTGCATGTCGTCCAGTATGCGCATCAGGTGAGGGTGGTCGGTTATCGTGAGCCACGTCTTCACCGTGTCCGACAGCTGTTCCTCGTCTATCTCACATTCCTTGCCGAACACGATGCAGGCGCTTATCATCTGGGGTGGCAGATTGCACATGCGCATCATTCCCTTGGCCACCCTGCTTCGGTTCAGTCGCACCTGTTCATACGGGTTCTTCCTTCCGGCACCGCCCTCCACGGTCATCCCGTCGGCAGTCCACGTGCCGTTTTCGCGGGCCACTATCCTTCCGCCCCAGTTCTTGAATTCCAGTATGC
>JAZLKL010000045.1:0-11816 GCA_045597585.1 Bacteroidaceae bacterium
ATACAGTCAGCCTGCCCCTGCAGCACCCAACGTGCAAACACCCCCACCCTCTTACAATCAGCCAAGCGGTCAGGTTGGAACCGTAACCCCTGATGGAAGAGTCGTAGTGGATGCACGTCAAGGCACCCCATTTGTCCGCAGGGAATACGAAGGCGACCTCATCATCAACAAGGAGGCAAAAGGCTACATTGACTCATTCTGCAAATGGGTGAAGTTTATCGCCATCTTTGGCATAGTGATGCTCACATTGTACAGCATATCCATGCTTGCCGGCATCGTTTCAATGTCAAAATATTTAAGCCATGCTTCAGCCGGATACATTATAGGCATGCTTCTCGGCATAATGATGATTGTCATTGGTTTCGTGATACTCATACGCACCCTTAAGATGCAAGGTAATTTCAAGGATGCCCTGCAAACTGGCAGCGAAAAGAGTGTGACAGAAGCATTTTTCAACCTCAAATTCCTGGCCAAGACATCGGGAATATTGACCATCGCTTCTATTGCGCTGTTTGTTATTGCCATAATAATAGGCACTACAATGAAATTACCAAGCTTTTGATGAATATAGCTGAACGCAAAGGATAGCCCAGCCATCCATCAGCCCCCCAACCCCCGAGGGGGAGTAAGATGGGTGCATACAGTTTAATGAACAATTAAGAGAGAAGAAAGAAGAATTGGCTGGCGCGGTGCTTTGGTGGAACGCAAAGACGCGAAGACGCAAAGGATTTAAAAGTCTTATATAGGCTAATAAAAACTTTGCGTCTTTGCGTTCAATAAAAACTTGTTACTCGTGTACTTGCGTTCAATTATTTTAAAATCTGGGTTAAAATCCACTAAGAGGGAGAAGAGAGAAAAGAGAAAAATATTTTTGAAATTTTTGGAATTTTTGGTTCTAATAAATCATCGCGCAGCCAATTTTTCTCTCTTCTCTTTTCTCTCTTCTCTTACTCTCCCCCTCGGGGGTTGGGGGGGCAGTCGCTTATTCGTGATAATAGTACCACCAATAGGTTTCACCAAATGTCTCTTCCAACAGTTGCTCGTTGACAAGCGAATCGGGCAATTCCATTTGTTCCACATACTTGTCAAAGTCGCTGACTATTGCATTGTTATCCAGCAAGGCCTTGGGTTGCTGTGTGAGAAGTCCGTACAAAGCCAATGCCTCGGCATAATGCCGTGGCAAGGATGAGAGAAGAATGGGTTCATTTTTCTTACTCTTTTTCTTGTTAGATTTCTTCTGCTCTTCTTCCAATGCTTCTGGTGCTGGCTTAGGAGCATAGTATGACACCAAACTATCTACAAAAGTATCTATGTTCCTGTCGAGCAACAAGGCACATAGCAGGTAGTCGCGCACAGGTTCCTTTGCCAACGTATCGCTTGCCAGATGTTGCAGGAAATGGGTGGCGTTCATGTCCTTTACGGGAAAACCACCTAAATATGCGCGTAGCCTTTGTGGCATATTGGCTGGACGCAGACTGTCAATGGGAGCAGGCAGGATGCAATCACTACTCAGATTATTAGGGAAGCGAAACAGCTCGTTTCCCAGTATGTCCAACTTGCTCAAGGCATAGAATCGCAGTGCCATGATACGACGCGACGAGTTATCGTCGTCTGCCCCTATCTTCAACAATTTGCCATACTCCTCATCGATGCAAAGACGTTCCATACGAAGCTCATAATGCAATGTGCGATTCGTATTGCCTACCCACCCCGTAAAGGCCATGCCAAGCATAAAAACGAAGAAATTAGGCCATGCCATTTCATGAAAGGTGGCATTGACATCAATAGGTTCTTGAATGCGAAGCAGAATGTAACTTACTGAGAAATAAACCAATGCAAGCAGAACAAACGGCCAGGCGCTGATGCTATGCGGTGATGGCTCTACCACCGAAAGGCTGACATCCGTAATCCATCCCAATACGGCAAACGAGGGTATCCAGGCAAGTGCCTTGAACCTTCCCGGGAAGGGTACTATACGCAAGAGCACAAGACCTAAGAGTGTCAGTCCCAGCGTAATCAGCACAGCAAATAAAAACACCTGATATTGTGTTCTTCCATGCGACAGCAAATGCTGTACCATGCGCATCATCTCGCCCTGAAACGCATAGAGATACACAAACGAGAATAACATAAACAGCAAGCAGAGGACAACGTTTGTTGCCCTTACTACTCGCTTGTTATGGGTTACGGTTCTTGCCAATTTGTTTTGTTTATATTTATATATAGCTTAGGGAGTTAACATCCTTTCGCTCAGCGTGCCCTTAGGCCGATGCTTTGCTCGCAAAGAACTTCCTAAGCAACGAAGGAGCGATCGCTCGGCATCCCGTTAGGGTGACGCTTCGCACAAAGTGCAGAAGAACTTCCTTTAACTTCCCCTAACGTCTTTAACTCCTTTAACTCCTTTAACTTCTTTAACTTCCTAAGCGACGAAGGAGCGATAACTCCCTCTATTTAGTCCACAAACTTCAGCACGCAAGCACTTCGCGCAGGAAGATAGAGCTGAAGCCATCCCTTGTTCTCACCTACCAGAAGCGCATCGTAGTTGGTAAAATGACGAACTGAGTCATCATTCAAACCATTACCACCAAACGCCTTGTCGTCGGTGTTGAGCACATAGTCCCATGCACCCTGTCTAACCATGAATCCATAGCCATCGTATGACTTGGAAGGACTAAAGTTAAACACGAACAGCAAGTTGCCACGTTGATAAGCCAACACCTGGTCGCCATCATTGTGCCATATCTCCTGCACAGGAGTCTTCTGAATGGCCTTGATGCTCTTTACCACTGATATCATCTTCTCATCGAAGTCGCCCAGATAATGGAAGCACAGTTCTTGGTTGTCAACCAGATTCCATTGTCTGCGAGCATACTTGTGACTCCATCCATTACCCTCACGTGGGAAATCTATCCACTCAGGATGTCCAAACTCGTTACCCATGAAGTTCAGGTAACCACCGTTGATGGTGGAAAGGGTGAGTAGTCGTATCATCTTGTGCAAGGCAATGCCTCGACTGGCCATGAAGTTCTCATCCCCCTTTTTGAAATGCCAATACATGTCGGCATCCACCAAACGGAATATGATAGTCTTATCACCCACCAATGCCTGGTCGTGACTCTCGCAATACGAGATGGTCTTCTCGTCGGCACGGCGGTTTGTCACCTCCCAGAACATCGAACTGGGCTTCCAGTCCTCGTCCTTCAGTTCCTTGATGGTCTTAATCCAGTAGTCGGGCACATTCATCGCCATACGGTAATTGAAGCCATAGCCTCCATCCTTGAACGGAGCTGCCAGTCCAGGCATACCACTCACCTCCTCGGCTATGGTAATGGCATTCTTGTTGACCTCATGAATGAGTTCGTTGGCCAGTGTCAGGTAGCAGATGGCATTGTCGTCCTGATGACCGTTGAAATAGTCGCCATAGCCACCAAAGGCCTCACCCAGACCATGACTGTAGTAAAGCATGGAAGTGACGCCATCGAAGCGGAATCCGTCAAAGTGGTATTCCTCCATCCAGTACTTACAGTTCGAGAGCAGGAAATGGATAACCTCATTCTTTCCATAGTCAAAGCAGAGGCTGTCCCAGGCGGGATGCTCCCTGCGGTCGCCCTGATTGAAATACTGGCAAGGGTCGCCTGCCAGGTTACCAAGACCCTCCATCTCGTTCTTCACCGCATGGCTATGCACGATGTCCATGATACAAGCCACACCATTCTTATGAGCTTCGTCAATAAGCGCCTTCAGTTCCTCGGGCGTGCCGAATCGGCTTGAGGCCGCAAAGAAGTTACTTACATGATAGCCGAATGAACCATAATAGGGATGCTCCTGAATGGCCATGATCTGGATACAGTTATACCCATCCTTGATGACACGGGGAAGCACGTTGATGCGGAACTCGTCATACGAGCCCACCTTCTCGGCATCCTGTCCCATACCGATATGGCACTCATAGATCAACAGTGGATCGGTATTGGGTTTGAACTTCTTGACCTGCCATACATAGGGAGTTTCGGGCGACCATACCTGTGCGCTGAAAATCTTCGTGTTCACATCCTGCACCACTCGGTTGGCCCATGCAGGGATGCGTTCGCCCTGACCTCCTTCCCAATGAACGCTCATCTTGTAGAGGTCAGTATGCTTCAGGGCTTTCAGGGGGAGCTTCAGCTCCCAGTTTCCGCTTTTCTTAACACGTTTGAAGGCGTACTTGGCATTCTCCTGCCAGTCATTGAAATCGCCAATAAGATATATCTCTGTAGCATTGGGAGCCCACTCACGTATCACCCACCCTTTTTCCGTACGGTGCAGACCATAGTACAGGTAACCGCTCGACACCTCGCTAAGGGTGACCTTGCCATTGCCCGTCAGCTCTTTTATCTTATCTACAGCATATTGATGGCGTCCCTCTATAGCAGCACTGTAAGGGCGCAACCATTCATCGTTCTTCAACAGTTTCAGCATGGACGATTTCTTCGTCACTACATTTTTAGTTTTAGCCATGGTGTGTTGTATTTTAGTTGATTATTTAAGGTTACATATTTTTATTGCTGCGTAATGACACCATTCTTGTAGATGCCCTTACGGGTTATTTTTCCGGTCTTATCCTTCTCTACGAACGAACCTTCCTTGCGGTCTTCATGGAAGTTACCCTCGAAACGGTTTCCCTGCGCATCTTCCATGACGCCATAGCCTTCCTTCTTGCCCTTCTTGAAAGTGCCCTTGAACTTGGTGCCATCCGACAGACGGAGGATGCCCTCGCCATCCATCTCACCGGCTTTCCACGAACCATCATACACATCTCCGTTCGCCATGGTATATTTGCCATGTCCGTGAGGCTGGTTGTTGCGCCATCCACCTACATAGACGGCACCGTTTTTCCAGGTGAAGGTTCCCTCACCGTTCTGTTCGCCGTTCTTGAAGTTGCCGACGTACTTGTTGCCATTGATAAAGGTGAAGATGCCCTCGCCCGAGCGCTCACCCTTCACATAGTTACCTTCGTATTTGTCACCATTGTTAAAGTGGTAGATGCCACGACCATGAGGCAGGTTATTCACCCAGTCGCCGCTATATACATCACCCGAGGCATACGAATAGGTACCCTTGCCATTCATCATGTTGTCTTTCCAATAGCCCTCATACTTATTGCCGTCACTCCACACAAAGGTGCCCTTGCCATTCTTCTTGTCACCCTTCCACATTCCCACATAGCTGTCGCCAGTGGCATAGGTATAGGTGCCCTCGCCTTCTCGCTTGTCCTGAAACCAGTTGCCCTTGTACACATCGCCATTGAAGTAGTACATGGTACCTTGTCCCTGCTGGTAGTCGCGATACCACAAGCCTACATACTTGTTGTTGTTGGCAAAGAAGTAGGTACCAAAGCCGTTCTGCTGATCAGCGGTCCAGTCGCCATCATATTTCTCACCGTCGGCAAACTGGTAGATACCCTTGCCTTCTCGCTTACCTTTTACATATTGTCCCTGGTGCGTGTCACCGTTCTTGAATACGGTCGTACCCTGTCCCCAGGGCTTTCCCTTGAACATCTCACCCTGGTACTCTGCACCGTCGGGGAAAGTATAGGCACCTATCTTGATTTGCTGTGCACTTAATGCCAATGGGCAAAGCAGCATCAAGGCCAATGACTTATATATTCTTCCTTTATTATTCATATTCCATTCATTCTTTGATTCCCAAAAAGCGTTCTGCCCTTTCCAGGTCTTCCGGGGTGTCAATTCCTATCGTCTCTTGCTGGGTGATGCCCACCTTGATGGTCAGGCCGTTTTCAATCCAGCGCAGTTGCTCCAGGCTCTCTGCCAGTTCAAGCGTGGATTGTGGCAACGAGGTGATACGTTGCAGGGCATCAGCACGATACGCATACATACCGATGTGTTTATAGAACGTATGCTTCTTCAGCCAGTCGTTCTTATCTATTCCACGCAGATAGGGTATCACGCTGCGCGAGAAATACATGGCACGCATATTGTTGTCGAGCACTACCTTGGGCGAATTGGGGTTCTCCAGGGCAGCCATACCGTCCTCCTCGCTGAAGGGCTTCACCAGAGTGGCAATATCCACGTTATCATCGTCAAAGCACTGGCAGAGCTGCTTGATCTGCTCGGGTTGTATGAAGGGTTCGTCACCCTGTATGTTGACAATCACATCGTATGGCTTGTCCAGCTTGCCGAAAGCCTCCATCACGCGGTCTGTTCCGCTTCTGTGCTCGCTACTGGTCATCACCACTTTACCGCCAAATGCAGTCACGGCATCAAATATCCTCTCGTCATCGGTAGCCACCACTACCTCATCCAGTATGCCTTCCACCTGTCGGTACACACGTTCTATGATGGGTTTGTCCCCCAGCATCACCAAAGGCTTGCCCGGAAAACGTGTAGAAGCATATCTGGCTGGTATGATACCAATTATTTTCATATATATTATGGTAAACAAACTTATTTAGTACTCAATCAATTCATCCAGGCCCACAGGGTCGTTGGGTATAGACAGTCCATCGTCATACATTCCGGCGCAATCCACATGGTCGGCAGGTATGTTGAAATCCTCATAGGGTGAGATGCCCAGCGAAGCGTCCTGCAACACCTTTTTGAGGAACAAGGCACAGATGGGCAGACCCGAGGCAGCACCCTGTGCGTATGTCATAGAGTTGAAGTGGATGTCATTCTCCTCACCTCCTACCCACGCACCAAAGGTGAGCGAGGGTGTGTATCCCATGAACCAACCATCCGTATTATCGTTCGTGGTACCGGTCTTACCACCCATGGGGCACTGCACTCCGTATTTTCCACGCATACGATAACCCGTACCATTGTTCACCACGCCCTTCATCAAGGTAATCATGCGATAGCTTGAGGCAGCGCTGATCACCTCCTTCGACTGGGGAGGCAGACCGTTCGACAAGTCTGCCAGGGTATTGCCCTCGGCATCCTCGATGCGTGTCACGTAGATGGGCTTGCGGCGTACGCCCTTGTTGGGGAAGGCTGAATAGGCACCCACCATCTCAGCCAGCGAAATCTCGATAGCACCCAGACAGAGTGTCATCACCGGCTCAATCTTTTTCTGCATGATGCCGTAGGCTTTGAGCAACTCCACAAACTGTGAGGGAGTAAGCTCGTTGATGAGGTATGCCGACACGGCATTGTTGGAGGAGGCAAGCGCTGCCTTGAGGGTAATCAAACCACCCTCACCACCACCACGAGGCGTCCAGTTGCCGTAGGTACGTTTCTCATTGGGCACCTCATCACAGGGTGTCATACCCGATTCCATAGCCAGCGAGTAGAGGTAGGGCTTGATGGTAGAACCCACCTGACGCTTACCACTGGTTACCATATCATACTGGAAATGTGAATAGTTCAAACCACCCACGTAAGCTCTGATTTCACCCGTCTTATTGTCCATACACATAAACGAGGCACGCAGGAATCGCTTGTAATAGAGCAGCGAGTCCATGGGTGTCATGGTGGTATCAATATCGCCCCTAGGCGAATAGAGCGTCATATCCACGGGCACGTCAAACGACTTGCGTATCTCCTCTTCGCTATAACCGGCCGTCTTCATCTCGTTCCAGCGAGCGCTCTGTCGCATGGCCTTGTCGATAAGCCTCTGGCGACGCTTCTCGTCGGTACGCGAACTATAGGGGGCTTTCTTGTTACCCTTCAGCTCCTTCTCGAAGGCAGGCTGCAGGGTCTGTGCCACATGCTCATACACAGCCTCTTCTGCATATCGCTGCATACGAGAGTCGATGGTGGTGTAGATCTTCAGACCGTCGGTATAGAGGTTGTAGTATTCGCCGTCTCTCTTCTTATGCTTGTTGCACCAGCCATAGAGCGAGTCGGTCTCCCAGGCTATCGAGTCCTCATAGAACTTCTGCTCCTGCCATGCCTGATAGTCTTCTCTCACGGGCTTCTTGGCCATGAGCAACTGACGTAGGTACTCTCGCAGATAGGTACCTGTGCCCTCCTTATGGTCCTGACGTGTGTAATTCAAGGCAAGGGGCAAGGCTCTGCAGCTATCATACTGAGCCTCGGTGAGATAACCCGAGCGTAGCATCTGCCCGAGAACCACGTTTCTGCGCTCCTCGCAACGCTGGGGGTGACGCACAGGGTTGAAGTAAGAGGGGTTCTTACACATACCCACCAGTACCGCACAGTCGTTGATGGTCAGGTCTTTGGGGTCTTTGTCAAAATAGGTCTTGGCTGCCGTCTTGATACCCACGGCATTGTGCAGGAAGTCGAAATAGTTGAGGTAAAGCGTGATGATTTCCTCTTTCGTGTAATAGCGCTCCAGCTTGAGGGCAATCACCCACTCTATAGGCTTCTGCAGCAGACGCTGCTGGGTGTTCTCGGCCTTCTCGCTATACAACTGCTTGGCCAGCTGCTGCGTCAGCGTACTACCACCACCGGCATTCTTCTTGCCCATCAATCCACGCTTTATCACAGCACGTCCAAGTGCCTTGAAATCAATACCGCAATGGTCGTAGAATCGCTCATCCTCGGTAGCCACCAGGGCCTTGACAAGCATGGGGGGCAGTTCATCGTAGCTGACAAAGATACGGTTGGCACTCGAGTAGCTCCAGGTACCTATCAGCTTGCCGTCGGCGGTATAGACCTGCGAGGCAAATTTGTTGACGGGATTCTCCAACTGACTCAACTCGGGCATGTAACCGATTGAGCCTTTAAAAATCATATAAAACAGCACAAATACCGTAATGATTCCGGCCACCAGGAGAGTCCAGAGTACGATAAAAGTTTTTTTGCGAACGTTCTTCATTAAAGTTTTTATAGACAATATTTCTGCAAAGATACTAATAATATTTAAAAAACGCGTGCGAGAGGCATTTTTTTTGATAATTTTATTTTTTTTCCAACAATCAATTCACAAAAAACAAGTGTCAATATACATTTTTTTTGTAACTTTGAACTCAAATTGTGAAGTATTGGCTCCTGTTGCCAATAGAGTTACAGCTTGGTAGAATATCAAAAATTACATTATGGATGTACTGAAAATCATAGGTTGCGTAGTAGTTGGTTTACTCTTGATGGCATTTCGTTATAAGTTATACAGTTGGATTTATGGATCACGCGGAGGCTTAAGCAAAATGGGCAACCCGGACGACGTGCAAGGCAACCTCGACAAGCTGAAGGCTCGCGGACACATTACGCAGGAACAATACGACGCTGCCGTCTCGGGATTGAATTCAGCCCAAAATACCGACGAGTTTGCCTACATACAGAAACTCAGAGACGACAATTACATCACCGAGGAGCAGTTTATTGCCATCAAGGCCAACATGCTCAAGAGCAAGGGGGTCATTCAGGATCCACAGGCCAAGGCCGAATTACAAGAATAACAGTTTCCTGGTAAAGCCAGGTGGTTAATCGCAACGTAATGGCGGCTAATATCCAAGTCAAGTCAAGTATTGAAAATAAACATAGTATGAATCGTAGTTTAGTTACTATTGCTGAACATTCTCGCGAGAAGATAGAATATCTCCTTGAGATGGCAACAGAGTTTGAGAAGCATCCTAATCGACGCATTTTGGAAGGAAAGGTTGTGGCAACCTTGTTCTTTGAGCCATCCACCCGTACTCGTTTGAGTTTTGAAACCGCAGCCAACCGTCTTGGAGCTCGTGTCATTGGCTTTGCCGACCCTAAGGTGACAAGTGGCACCAAGGGCGAGACGCTGAAAGACACCATTATGATGGTGAGCAACTATGCCGACATCATCGTCATGCGCCACTATCTCGAAGGGGCTGCACGCTATGCCAGCGAGGTGGCTCCCGTGCCTATCGTCAACGCCGGCGATGGCGCCAACCAGCACCCCTCGCAAACCATGCTCGACCTCTACAGCATCTATAAGACGCAGGGCACGCTCGAGAATCTCAACATCTACATGGTGGGCGACCTCAAATACGGACGTACCGTGCACAGTCTGCTCATGGCTATGCGCCATTTCAATCCCACGTTCCACTTCATCGCACCCGACGAACTGGCCATGCCCGAGTACTACAAGCAGTATTGCAAGGAGCACGACATTCGTTATGTGGAGCACAAGGACTTCGATGCCGACACCATCTCGGGGGCTGACATCCTCTATATGACGCGTGTACAGCGTGAGAGATTCTCCGACCTGGTGGAATACGAACGTGTCAAGGACAGCTACCTGCTGAAGCTCAACATGCTGGGCAAGGCAAGGAAGAACCTGAAGATACTCCATCCCCTGCCCCGTGTCAACGAGATCGAGTACAGCATCGACGAGACACCCTATGCCTACTACTTCCAGCAGGCTGGCAATGGCCTCTTTGCACGTCAGGCACTCATCTGCGATGCCCTGGGCATCACGCTCGACGAGGTAAAGAACGACAAGACAATCATCTAACCCACTACCATAGTGAGGGTGTGAAATAATATGAATGTAACCCACTACTGGGTGAAACAATCACTGAATATGAAAAGACAAGAATTACAAGTGGCAGCCCTTGAGAACGGCACTGTCATCGACCATATTCCATCGGCCAAGCTCTTTGCCGTGGTGAGCCTCCTCCACCTGGAGGAATGCAAGACGGCTGTCACCGTGGGCTTCAACCTCAAGAGCAAGAAGATGGGGCACAAGAGCATCATCAAGATTGCCAACAAGTTCTTTACCGACGAGGAACTGAACCAGTTAGCGGTCATCACCCCCAACGTATCGCTTTGCATCATTCGCGACTACGAGGTGGTAGAGAAGAAGACCGTAACGCTGAGCGACGACATCAGGGGCATCATCAAATGCAACAATCCCAAGTGCATCACCAACAACGAGCCCATGTACACACGTTTCCATGTGCTCAACCACGAGACGGGCACCCTCTGTTGCCATTACTGCAACACCCAGCAGCACCTCGATGAAGTAAAGCTGTGCTAAACAAAGTGCTCTGCAGAGCCCTGCCCCCCGTCCTCGGCGGTTCTCTGCCGAGCCCCCCTCAAAAAAAAACAATTTTCAAACTTTATATTAATTATGGAAAGAGACAACGAAATCTTTGCTCTCATTGAAGAAGAGCACAAGCGTCAGGCTCGTGGTATCGAGCTGATCGCAAGCGAGAACTCAGTAAGCCCCCAGGTAATGGAGGCCATGGGCTCATGCCTTACCAACAAGTACGCTGAGGGTTATCCCGGCAAGCGCTACTATGGTGGTTGCGAGGTAGTGGACAAGGTGGAGCAGCTGGCCATCGACCGCGTCTGCAAGCTCTTTGGCGCAGAATATGCCAACGTGCAGCCTCACTCAGGTGCCCAGGCTAATGCTGCCGTCCTGCTCACCGTCCTTGAGCCCGGCGACACTTTCATGGGTCTTAACCTCGACCACGGAGGCCACCTCTCTCACGGTTCGCTTGTCAACACCAGCGGTATCCTCTACAAGCCCGTGGGCTACAACCTCAACAAGGAGACCGGTCGTGTGGACTACGACGAGATGGAGCGCCTGGCCAAGGAGTGCAAGCCCAAGCTCATCATCGGTGGTGGTTCTGCCTATAGCCGCGAGTGGGACTATGCCCGCATGCGTAAGATTGCCGACGAGGTAGGTGCCCTCCTGATGATCGACATGGCTCACCCCGCAGGTCTTATCGCTGCCGGTCTGCTCGACAACCCCGTGAAGTATGCCCACATCGTCACCTCTACCACTCACAAGACCCTCCGTGGTCCCCGTGGCGGTATCATCCTCATGGTCAAGGACTTCCCCAATCCCTGGGGCAAGAAGACTCCCAAGGGCGAGATCAAGATGATGTCGGCTCTGCTCAACAGCGCCGTATTCCCCGGCCAACAGGGTGGTCCTCT
>JAZLKL010000046.1:0-10192 GCA_045597585.1 Bacteroidaceae bacterium
GCTGAGCTTGCCGTCGTCGTTCATGTCGCCCACCACAACCTGCTGTGTCTGGGCATGGCTCATCATGCTGAGCATGACGAGCAAGGAGCAAAATAGTTTTTTCATACGTTGTTTATTGTTTGGGGAATAAAAATATAATCCTTCAAAGCAATAAACTACCTATCCGAATACGACTTACGCCAAACACCTCGTTTACTGACGGACATAAGAAAAGCGTAGGCTTCACTTATCCAACATCCAGAGGTATTTGGCGTAACCCGTAACAGAAGATAAGTTTTGCCTACGCCGAAGCGCAGGCATTCACGGAACTTATTCTTTTTGTTACATCTGTCTAATCGCCAAATTTTCTGGATGTATTGCGAATAAATAGTAAATGCTATATTTTCAATATGTTATATGTATCTATGTATTCTTTTCTGCGAAATAATAGTTAAAAGTTAGACATCAAAAACTCACTCTGCTTGCAAAAGTATCAATAAAATCTCATATAAGCAAAAAAATCCACGAAATCTTCACGAAAAAACATCAACGCTCCATGAGGAGACGTACGAAGTGCCCGGAGAGAAAGCAAACACACTCTATCTGCTGCCTGGAGGGCAGTACCTCGTCCGTGGTGCAAGGTAGTGCCCTCCAGGCACTTCTCGCTACTGGTTCAAGAGGACATGAGTTCTCCCCGGGGAGATAGAGGGGGGCTTTGATGTTTTTTGTGTGTCAACATCTTTCCACGATACTTCGGTCATCCTACGGCTTGCATTCGGGTTGAACACGCTTTGCTTACGTCTGGCTTACGTAAAAACACGTAAGCCAGACGTAAGCCAATTGTGCAAACATAGGGTGCTGATTGGAGGAAAAACATAGGAAAACGACCTCGCTTTTCCGTCTGCAAAGATACAAAATCGATAATCGTTTTGCAAATATTTTCACAATATTTTTGGGGTGACCTCTGCAACTAATCTTCCAATGCGTCGGTGATGTCTTTTACATCATTGAAGCCATGACGGTCGAGATACTCGTTGATGCCGACAGCCACCTTCTGGGCAATGGCAGGATCGAGGAAGTTGGCTGTGCCAATCTCGATGGCAGTAGCTCCGGCCAAGAGGAACTCAATGGCATCGGTAGCGCTGCTGATGCCTCCCAAACCTATGACGGGAATGCTGACGGCATGTGCTACCTGATAGACCATGCGAAGAGCCACAGGCTTGACGCAAGGACCACTCAAGCCACCCGTACCAATGGAGAGCAACTTCTTGCGCTTCTCGGCATCAATAGCCATGCCCATGAGGGTGTTGATAAGGCTCACGGCATCGGCACCTGCATCCTGCACGGCAAGGGCAATGTCGGTGATGCTGGTCACATTGGGCGAGAGCTTCACGATGAGCGTCTTCTTGTAAGCCTCACGAACGGCACGCACCACGGTAGCTGCACCCTCGGGAGTAACACCAAACGCCATACCACCCTGCTTGACGTTAGGACACGAGATGTTGAGCTCTATGGCAGGTATGTTGTCCAGTTCATTGATACGAGCAGCACACTCGGCATAATCGTCGGGGGACGAACCAGAGACATTGACCAGCACCTGAGTTGGCAGGTCCTTGATGGTGGGATAGATGTGCTCGCAGAAATGAGCCACACCCTTGTTTTGCAATCCCACACAGTTGAGCATGCCTTGTGCTGTCTCAGCCATACGTGGGTAGGGATTGCCCTGACGGGGGTTGAGGGTTGTGCCCTTAACTATGATGCCTCCAACCTGCGAGAGGTCGAGGAAATCTTGAAACTCTATGCCGTAGCCGAACGTGCCGGATGCAGTCATGACGGGATTCACCATACTGAGTGAACCTATTTGCGTTGATAAGTTTGCCACTTTGAAAAAGGAAGTTGTAAATTGTCAGATTGTAAAATGCAGTTGGAAAGTAAGTAATCAGAATAAGGTTTATATGAAGATTACGCTTACTTACCACTTCAAGTCGCGGATGTCGAAGACAGGGCCATCGGTACAAACACACTTGTGCCCCTCCTGGGTGTCCTCCACGCAACAAAGGCAGGCTCCTACACCACATGCCATCTTGTTCTCGAGCGAGACCTCACAAGCAATGCCTGCCTCACGCGCATAGCGTGCCACCGCCATCATCATGGGTTTTGGACCACAGGTACTGATGCGCTGGAAACGCTTCTTGTCGGCCAACAGGGAGTGTTGAGTGACGAAGCCTTTTTCACCGTAAGAACCATCTTCGGTGGTGACATAGACGTCGCCATACTGAGCGAAGAGGTCGAGCTGAAGGAGGTCGCTCTTGGAGCGAGCTCCGATGAGGAAGGTAGGACGGCAACCCATCTCGCTCATGGCCTTACCCATGTTGAGCAAAGGGGCGCAACCCACACCACCACCTACAAGCAGTATCTGCTCGCTGGCATCCTGAGGCATAGTAAAACCATTACCCAAGGGAAGCATCACATTGAGCATACTGCCAGGGGTAAGACGGGCAAGGGCGTGAGTGCCATCGCCTACTGTCTGCACCAAGAACCATAACTGGTTGGTTGTATAATCCACATAATGAATGGAGATAGGGCGACGCAGGAAGGTGGTGGCACTACCATCCACACGAAGCTGTGCAAACTGTCCGGGCTTCATCTCAGGAAGCTGACCCTCCTTGCGTGTGAGTTTGATGAGAGCATAGCGCGGATGGGGCTTTGTGACCTCAACAACCTCTAAATCGAGAATATACTTTTTCATTGTTTTTAGATACCTTATATAAAATACAAGGGCAAAGTTAGGAAAAAAAATCCGAAAGGCAAGTTTTTTAGGCCAAAAGTTTAGCAGGGCACATTACTAACCTTTGAACGTCTCAAAGGTTCCATCATCGAAAAAGATGCGAATCTCTACAATCTTTCGTTGCTTTTTGTCTTGAAAATTTACCATTTCGCCTGAAGGGATGAAATTGCGGGGGGCAACATCCTCGGCATTTGCACGCGGAGAAGCCTCATAGCCATGACTGGCAGGATGAGCATCGAAAGACGATGGCTGAGAATTGTAGGACGAAGGCTGCGAAGAGCGAGCCGACGAATTAGAACCGTAGCCTTGCGCCTGTGTGTTGTAGGGCGAAGATGGCTGCGCATTGTAGGACGATGACTGTGGAGCGACGGCAGCCGGCTGCATGCCACCTACCTGGGAGTGCGTACCCACACCAGCCGACTGACTATTGCCCGCAGTAGCCTGCATACTGTTCATCGATGGTTGCGAATTGTAGTGTGCCGCAGAGGCGTTGTGATCGACAGCAGCCTCCTCGGTAAAGGAAGAAAATAGATCGGGAGCAGCAGACATAACCTCAGCACCCGTCAGGGGGGCATCACCCGACATGCCCGGGGTGCCATACATCTCACCCTCGCCAAAGATCAGCCACGACATGTTGAGCTCCTTGAAGGCACGGTGAAGGGCATCGGCATGCTTAATGGTGGGAGCTGTACGGCCATTAAAGATACTGGACAACGAAGCGGGCGAAATACCCGTAGCACGTGAGAACTCCTTCTGGCTCATTCCTCGGTTTAGCATGACCTGCTGGATTCGGTTTTTCATCACTACAATATTTTACGTTTTTAACTCCAGTTTTTATAGGGGGTGTGATTTTACAAATGCAAAGGTACAAAAAAAAGAAATATAAACCAAAATTCCATTCTCAAAATTGAAAATAAATTTATGTTTTCGGTTTCTAAACGAATGACCGTTTGGGATTTACAAAGCGAAACTTTACGTTTCTAAACTGGTAGGGGTTGTGCATAACCATGAGTCTATCTATTTGTAGTTTATACTTTTAAAATGAATTGCCTAAAAACTGATTAGTAATACGTTATATTAGGTCAAAATAACGCACATAAAAGCTAACTTGCGTAAATTCGCATATTTTAACATCAATTTACTTTCATTTTCTATATAAATGTATCTTTTATACTGGGTTTTAGGTACTTACACATCAAAATGGGGTGAATAATAAATATACATTCATATATTCAAATGGTTTACAATTCTATAATTTCAGGTTTCTGTATTTGTGTTTTTGAATTGTAAACTTGAAGTTGTGTGTTTAGATTTGTGAAGTTTAGAATTGTAAAAACGAAATTCGGTTTATAAAATCAAAAAATGCGTGTGTTAAAATATGTAAATCTATATTTTACGGTATTTGCCAAATATGAAATTCTACATTTTAGAAATATCGTTTATTGCTGACTTAGGTGAGTTGTTTTACGCGATTCTCAGCGCATGAGAAACTGCCCTAACTTACTATATTTAATAAGAATAAAGCCAAAAATTCTTGTTTATGTTTTCGGGCGAAATAGAAAAATAAATCGTGAAAAAAGGCCGAAATCAGGGTTTGCGACCATGAACCACGCACTACAATGAGGGGAAGAAAAGCTGCGGAGAGAGAAAGGCAATGGGAATTTACTTTTTTTGATTGATCCTACCCTACCTTACCCGTTCAACCGCCCTCATAAGAGGTGGTGTGCAGGTCATGCCAAAAGGGATAAAGCAAGCCAGATGCCACAAAAAAACTCCCCGATTTGGGGAGTTTAAAGGGAGGGTATTGAAGCGTCACACACATCAGAATCTGATGTCGAAAACAGCCTTCGCCAACGAAGGAGGAAGACTTGCGAAGGGGTAGCACCACCCCATTTTTTTAATGCAGAATGAAGAACACCAGCTCACAGAGAAGGTCGCCAGGAGACGTACGGCACCCTCCTACTCCCTTGCCCTTGGCATCAGTTCTTCGTATCTCGCAAAGTATCTGCATCACCTTCGTAGCCTTGTAATTCTTCATGGCCGGCATGATGGCTTGACGTATGGCCCAGGTGCTTTTTCCGAGCCAGTTGGCCACACTTGCCTCGTCGCGAGCGGGTGCATAATACGCCATCATAAGATCGGAGAAGAAACCAAAAAGCGAAGCAAGCGTGAGTGGTAACGCAAAACCACGCGGATTTGTGTTAAAATATTTCACGATACGGTTGGCCTTGAGCACATCGCGCATGGCAAGTGCATTCTGCAACTCAAAATTGTTGTAGTCCTTACTGATGCCAGTATGCTCCTCCACGAGTGCTGGAGTAACTGCCATCCCTCCCTGAGGGACAGCCAGAAGCAGCTTGTCCATCTCAGAAGAGAGGCGGTTGAGGTCGCTTCCCACAAATTCGGCAAGCATCTGGGCTGCGGTGGGTTCACAATCCAATCCCTTGCGCTTGAGATAGGAGGTAACGAAGCCTGGCAACTGGTAGTCGGCAAGTCGCTTCGACTCAAAGAGTACACCCACCTTCTTGACCTCCTTGGCCAGTTCACGACGCGCATCGAGCTTGCCATGCTTGTGGCAGACGATAAGGATGGTGGAGGGGTTGTAGTGCGACACATAGGGAGCCAGCGCCTCACGGTCGTCGAGTGCTTGTGCCTCGCGCAGCAACACCACGCGATACTTGGCACCCATAGGCAAGCCCTGGGCATACTGTATGACCTGATTGGCACGCGTATCGGCTCCATAGAGTATGTCGAGGTTGAAGTCACGCTCCTCCTCGCGCAGCACGCTGTTCACGATGAACTCGCTCAAACGGTCAATGTAGTAGTCCTCATCGCCCATGAAGTAGTAGACAGGACAATAGTTGCCGGCACGCACGTCGCGTATAATATCCTCGTAAGAGGACCCAGTTTGTTTAGCAGCCATTTTTACCAGTCGAACTTAAGGTGACGTACAGTTCTGTCGCCCTGCTGAATCTTCTGCAAGGCCAGGATGCCCATCTCTACGTGCTGGTGCACGAAGTTCTGGGTAACCTTGCGGTCGCTCTCGGTGGTCTTTACGCCCTCGGGGGTCATGGGATTGTCCGAGACAAGCAGAAGCGCTCCTGTGGGAATCTGGTTGTGGAAGCCACAGGTAAAAAGTGTGGCTGTCTCCATGTCAACGGCCATAGCTCGCGTAGAACGCAAGTATTCCTTGAACTTCTCATCGTGCTCCCAGATGCGTCGGTTGGTGGTATAAACCGTGCCCGTCCAGTAATCGCGCCCTAAATCGCGAATGGCCGACGACACGGCACGTTGCATCATAAAGGCAGGTAGTGCAGGCACCTCGGCAGGATAGTAGTCGTTGCTGGTACCTTCGCCACGAATGCCTGCCAGAGGCAGGATGAAGTCGCCCAGCTGCGTCTTATGCGAGATGCCACCGCACTTGCCCAGAAAGAGACAAGCCTTGGGACGGATGGCACCCAGCAGATCCATGATGATGGCCGCATTGGGGCTTCCCATGCCAAAGTTGATGATGGTGATTCCCTCGGCCGTAGCCATGCGCATATTGGCCTCATAACCCGGCGTAGGAACGCCGAACTTCTCGCAAAAGAGGTCAACATAGTTATTGAAGTTGGTGAGCAAGATGTACTTGCCAAAATCCTCGAGTGGATGTTGCGTGTATCGAGGCAACCAATTTTCTACGATTTCTTGTTTACTTTTCATAATTTATTTGTATATTTGCAGACACTCTCCACCCGACGCCGGCAGCACGGCCTTCACAAGGGGGGTAATGGGAAGTATAGATTGCAAAGATACAAATTAGCGAAATAAGAAACAAATAATAAGCGAGAGAATAATGGAAAAAGTACTTAATCTGCCACCAGCACCCTTGAAAACGAGGCAAGAAGGCGAACGCACGATGGTGTTCGACCCCCTACGCAAACGTTACGTGGCATTGACACCCGAGGAGTGGGTAAGGCAGCATTTCGTGCACTTCCTCATCATGGTCAAGGGCTACCCTGCCTCACGCATAGGCAACGAAATCTCGCTGAAGGTGGGCGACATGAAGAAACGCTGCGACACGGTGGTGTATGACACACAGGCCAAACCGCTCATGATTGTGGAGTACAAGGCACCAAGCGTACAAATCACCCAAAAGGTGTTCGACCAGGTTTGGAGGTACAACCTGCCCTTGCGCGTACCTTATATAATAATAAGCAACGGCCTGCAACACTTCTGCTGCAAGGTGGATTACGAGAACAACAAGACGGAGTTTCTGCCAGAGATTCCGGAAGAAAAATAAAAGAAAAGAGAGAAAAAAGAAAAAACTTTGCGTCTTTGCGTCGACTTTTTAACGTCTTCAATAGTGCGTTCAACTATAATAAACACTTATCACACGAAATCCACTAGAACCGAAAAGAGATGAGTGATGGGTGGATGGAAAGCTGAACGTGAATGACCTCCATATAACATGTTTGTTATTTCAGCATCACTCTTATTCCCCCTCGGGGGTTAGGGGGGCTGCCAAATTGGGGAAATTGGCCAGTCACTCGCAAAAAAAATCCAAATGATAATGTGATTTTCAAGATAATGTATTAAATTTGCAAAAGAACAATTCAAATAATACCCAAAATACCTTAATCACTTATGAAAAAAATTGCAACCTTGGTAGCTGTAGCCCTTCTGAACCTCGGCACAGCAAATGCACAAGAGTTATCAAACTTTAATTTCGGCGGCCGTGGACAACAAGCTAAATCACCCGAACTGAATGGTGAGAAAGTGACGTTCCGCCTCAACGCCAACTATGCCACAGTAGTGAATCTCAGCGGTAGCTGGATGACCGATCAGCAACGTGGTGGAATACCCATGAAAAAGGGCAACAACGGTGTATGGGAAATCACCATCGACACCCCTACCCCCGAAATCTACACCTATAACTTCGTGGTGGATGGTGTGGCTGTGAACGACCCTCAGAACTACATGGTGCAACGCGACGGCACACGATACCTGAATATGCTGATGGTACCGGGAGAACGTACAGAGAACTACTTCGAAGCTAACCAGCGAGGCACACTCTCATACAAGTGGTATGACAGCAAGATACTGGGCATCAACCGACGACTCACCGTTTATACCCCCTACGGATATGAGAAGAACAAGGGACAGAAATACCCCGTGCTGTATCTGCTCCATGGCATGGGTGGCGATGAGGAGGCATGGACCTCAATGGGACGTGCTGCGCAAATTATGGACAACCTGATTGAGAAAGGACTTGCCAAACCCATGATTGTGGTAATGCCCAACGGTAATCCCAACGAACAGGCAGCCCAGACTTTGGGACTTCCTAAGAGTAAGACCAACTATGGCGATCCCCTCCAGGCAGATGCCTATGTGAAGAGCTTGTGCGAGGAAATTGTACCCTTCATCGAGAAGGAATATCGCGTCATCGCCAAACCCGAGGCAAGAGCTATTTCCGGACTTTCGATGGGTGGCGGACATACCTTCACAGCCACCAACCTCTACCCCAAGATGTTCGACTACATCTGTCCTCAGTCGGCTGCTGGTGGCTCTACACTCGAGCAGGTAAAGGCCCTGAAGGCTGCGGGCGTAAAACTCTACTTCCTGGCATGCGGTACGACCGACTTCCTATACGACAACTCAAAGAAGATGGATGCCTTACTCACCGAAGCCGGATTGGAGCATACCTTCTTCCAGTCGGATGGCGGACACGTATGGGCCAACTGGCGCCTGTATCTCAATACTCTGGCTCCCAAGCTCTTTAAGTAGTACGTGAAGTTTCCCAGCCACAGAATAGCTGGTGCATACCAACAAGAATGCGTCCCCGCTTCCCAGCGGAGACGCATCTGAAAAATACAACTTTTTTTAGACTTAGTCTATTGCTCTTTGTTTCAAAAATAAGCAGACTTTATAATAATATTGGTATCTTCTTAGTTAAAAAATGCCAGCTTTACCCACAAAGATCAGCATGGTATAGCCAACTACAAGGCCAATGACACCGATGATGATGCCCACACGCATCATATCTTTCTGCTCAATAAGACCGGTGGCATGTGCCAATGCATTGGGAGGAGTTGAAATGGGCAGTATCATTGCCAATGAGGAACCGAGCGAAACGCCGATGAGCAGGGTGCTAACGCCTCCCAACGACTCGAGATTAGCTGCGGCTGAGATGCCAGCAAGACCGAGGATGGGAACGAGCAGGTTGGCCGTAGCCGTATGGCTGATAAAGTTGGCCATGGCATAGCAGAGGATGCCGCTACCCAGAATCATCAGGATGGGAGACCACTCACCAAATGGGATGGTGGCAATGAGATGCTGAGCCAAACCGGAATCCTGAAGGGCAACGCCAAGGGCAAAACCACCAGCAACCATCCACAGTACCGACCAGTTGATCTCCTCCAAATCACCTCGGGTAATGATGCCACACACACAGAACACACCTACGGGCAACATGGCCACTACGTTGGAGTTAACACCTGTCACGCGGTCGAGCATCCAAAGCAGAATGGTCACAGCAAAGGTGATATACACCACGATAGAGCGCCAGTCGCTCTTTGTCTCTCCCTCAATCTTCAGCTCAATAGTCTTCTGGGTGAAGGGGAACAGGGTCTTCAGCACAAACCATGAGATGAACAGGAGTACTATGGTGAAAGGCACCATAACCATCATCCATTGACCGAAACCGATGTTCATATCCAATCCATTAGGATTGTTCAGGAAATCGATGGCAATAGCATTGGGAGGGGTTCCGATGGGAGTTCCGATACCACCAATATTGGCACCTACAGGGATGGAAAGCGCAAGCGCAATCTTACCCTTTCCGTTGGCAGGAAGGCTCTTGAGTACGGGAGCCAGGAAGGTAAGCATCATGGCTGCCGTGGCCGTGTTGGAGAGGAACATAGAGAAAAGACCTGTGACGAGCAGGAAGCCCAGCAGGACATTCTCTGACTTAGTGCCGAAGGGCTTGATAAGCACCTTGGCGAGCTTCACGTCCAAACCGCACTTCGTGGCGGCGATGGCAAGGATGAATCCACCAATGAAAAGCATGATGACGGGGTTGGCAAAACATGCCATAATGCTCTTGTGGGAGATGACCTTACCCACCTGATCGGCATCGCCGTCAATGAGGAAGGTAAAGGCACTGTCGCTACAGGTAAAGAGCAGAATGGTTACAAGCGCCACGGACGTTGTCCACGAGGGAATGGCCTCGAAAATCCACATCAAGGTGGCAAAACAGAATACGGAAATGACACGCTGCTCTACCTGGGTGAGCCCATCGATGCCAAACGACTCGGTGGGAATGAGCCACAACACCAAACTTGCAATCAGCGCAATTGAAATCTTGATGACATTCGCCATGACTTTGCTGCTGCGACTGCCCTTCTTCTTCTCGTGATACTCCTTTACGAGATGATGACCTGTAAA
>JAZLKL010000047.1:0-4881 GCA_045597585.1 Bacteroidaceae bacterium
CAGAGTTGGTTGCTGAGAACAAGCGACTCAATACGGAGAATATCTATCTGCAAGCAGATAACAAGTTTCTCAGAGACAAAATGTCAAAGATTGACGAGAATGCCATTGAGAAACTTCGTCGGGAGAAAGACAATATTATCAGCAGTCTTCAAACAAGGCTCTCTTCAGTGACGTCAAGAGCAACCACAGCCGAAAGCAACCTTTCAGATCTGAGAAATAGATGGAATTCTATCTGGTCACACCCAGAAATGTGTAACTGTTGGGATGAGATTGTGAAGCGTGAGAAGGCTGAGCGTGAAGCAAAAGAACGCAATGAGCGAGAAAAGGCGGAACGCTATCATGCAATTCTTGAACGCTTTATCACTGAAGGTAGGCAAGCACAGCGTGAGTTTGCATTGTCATCTCGTAGCGGGAACTTCAACAACAGTGAGTTCTGTAGAGTTTACTATGCCATTGTTGCCATAGCCATAAGAGATAATCACTCATTGAAGAGCAAGTCTGGAATTGAGATTATCACAGGGAAATTCCTAAACGGATGTAACTGGTCTGGTATGTCCGCGTTCAGGAAAGAGTGTTGTATGTCATGGACTAATCTTCTTGCGACCAGAGACGCCTCTTTTGAGCAGTCGTACATAGATACTTTCCTCTCATTCGTTGATTATATGTCATGCAGCGCAGAGAACTATGTCTCACTCGGTGGCTCCAATGGTTGTGCTGATCAACTCACTAATTGGGACGGAACTAAAAAACGTGGTTTGGGAGCGCCGGCAAAGAAAAAAGGTTTGTCGGTGTCATAATTATAGGGGGTGCTTGAAAACACCCCCCATAATTTCTTAGAATAAACTACTCCGTCAAGATATGCTTATCCACAGTTTTTATGTCAAAGTATGGTATTTTCAACCACTTCACCATCGAAGAGGTTGATGGTACGATTGGCGTATGCTGCATCGTGCTGGCTGTGGGTTACCATCACGATGGTTGTGCCTTCTGCATTGAGCTGCGAGAGCAGTTCCATAATTTCCAGACCGTTCTTTGAGTCGAGGTTACCTGTTGGCTCATCGGCAAGGATGAGCTTGGGTTTGCCCACCACGGCACGGGCAATGGCTACACGTTGCTGCTGACCACCAGAGAGTTGCTGAGGATAGTGGGTGGCACGTTGTGAGAGGTTCACCTTGCGGAGAATCTCCAACACTCGCTCTTTGCGCTCAGCCTTTGGCACCTTGAGGTACTTCAACTGCAGGTCAATGTTCTCCTCCACGGTCAGTTCGTCGATGAGGTTGAAACTTTGGAACACAAAGCCGATGCGTCCCTTGCGATACTTGGTGCGATCCTTCTCTTTGAGGTGTCCCACCTCTTCGCCTCCGAGGTAGTAGTTGCCACTGTCGGGATTGTCGAGCAATCCAAGGATATTCAGGAGCGTTGACTTGCCACAACCAGAAGGTCCCATGACGGCTACGAACTCACCTTCCTTTACTTCCAGGCTAACGCCATTCAATGCTGTTGTCTCCACATTCTCTGTGCGGAATACTTTCGAGAGATTTTCAATCTTGATCATAATTGTATGTTGTTTTTGTTTATTCTGTCTTGATGCTTTCTGTAGGATTCGTCGTTGCTACACGCCAACATTGGATGATGACAGTGAGCAGGACAATCATGCTGACAACGAGGAATGCCACAGGGAACAGCCACCAGTAGATAGGTGTATGCTCGGCAAAATTTTGCAGCCATTGCTCGCTTATGTAGTAGCCGATGGGAGCTGCTATCACAAAGGAGATTGCAAGCGGAAGGATGTAACGTCTTGTGAAGAGCGACAGTACCTCGCTCACGCTGCTGCCCATCACCTTGCGGATGGCAATCTCCTTGCGACGATACTCCGTCTCGAACATCGTGAGGCAGAAGACACCGATAATAGTGATGAGGAAGGCCAAAAGGGTGCTAACCTCTATCTGCGTCATGAAACGCATCTCATCCTTGTAGGTCTGTTCCAGAAGGTTGTCCATGAACTTCACCTCTGGCGTTGCATCCCCCTGGAAGAATGTATTCACCGTCTGGCTAACCTTCTGTCTCAACGCGACTTTGTCCGTGTTTGCACTCAGGCGAACATACATGTTATACAACGGATTGCCCCAGCTGGCATACGTCTCTCCATAGATGACGAAAGCAAGGGCTTCTTCGTTGCTGTCAATGCGCATAGTGCTTGCACGGAAGTTCTTGCATACGCCAAGCACGGTGAGGTCGCCATCGCACAGAGGCTTGTCCATCTCTATCTTGGGGTACTTTTTCTTCATCGCCTCGTTGATGATATACACGTCGCTGTCTGTCTCCTTGAAGTCGCGTCCCTCTATGACATCAATGCCCAGAGTGCGTAGGAAATTCCAATCAACAGGCCATGCCACGAAGTAGAATTGATCATCACCATTTCCACGTTGCCAACTCATGTGAATATCACTATTGCACAGTAAGAACTGGGAAAAAGCTACGTTCTCCACACCATTGATTCTCTCCAGCTCGCTGCGCAGGGCATCGTGTTGTTCATCGGGCATCCCGAAGAGATTTACTATCAGGAGTTCATCCTTGTCATATCCGTAGTCAGAATTATAGATGTAGTCACGCTGACAATAGATGATGCCAACAAATATCACCATGACAAAGGCCATGACCAACTGCAGGCCTACAAGGAGTTGACGCAGGATTCGGCCCTGAGGATTAAGCCCGAAGTTACCCTTCAGGACCATTGCCGGCTGGAAGGAGGTGATATAGCGGGCACTATAGAAATTAGAAGCTATGCCCACCAGGAGGCTTATGACTGCCAGCAGGAGCACAATGTCCAGATTGTCTGCAACAGCAAGAGAGCCGTGCATGTACTCGCCAATATACTCCCACTGGCCGATGCAGCTTGCCAGCAAGATGGATACGACAAAGGCGCAAATGCTGATGACACACCCTTCGGCTACCAACTGCAAACGGAGCATCCCGCTGCCCTCGCCCATCACCTTGCGCGTATTGATGCTACGCAGACGCATGGGAGCCTGGGCCAGGGAAAAGTTGGCAAAATTGATAAGAGCTATAAGCAAAAGCAGAGTGAAAGCCAGCCAGAGAATGTAATACACCGTCCTGTCGCCGCGGTCAATTTGTGGGTCGTGTCCATTCATGTAGGTCTTGTCCAACGATAGCGCAGAGACATGAATCCTGTCCATAAACTCGTCCAGTTCACTTGGGTTTTTAAAATAACCAGCCAACGCATCACCCATGGCCTTCTTCAGTACGGGATTTACCATATCCTCGTCCACGGTGCTATGGGTACGGATATAGACGTTGTAGTTGAAATTGTTGAAATTACCCTTGTTCTCGTTACCCAATGACGAATAGACGGCATTTTCAAAGTTGGAGTTTTGAGGGAAGTCCTTGTACACGCCTACGACAGTCGCTTCTGGTCCGTCGTGGCGTTTCATTGATTTGCCTGCCACCAACGCATTGCCGAAATACTTTTCTGCCAACGATGCAGGAATGATGATGCCACCATCAATAGCCTTGGAGCCATCCAACGTACCATCGACCAGCTCTGTGTTGATGGTAGTCAGCATATCATCGCTGATCTGGCATGATGGCGAGGTAATAATGCTTCCATCCTTGTCAAAATCCATCTCGCCACAATAACTTTGCATATAACCAACGCTCTCCACCTGTGGACATTTCGTGAAGTCATCTGCCAACATACGGCTGCATGTTGTGATCCATTCGCCTTCTTCCATGACACCTTGGATATAGATGCGACGGATGTTCTCGTAGTCCTTGATGCCATGGTTAAACTGTCCGATGAAGTTGATCTGCGTAAGCAGGATGTAACAACCGGTGAATGCAATAACAAGCCCAAGTAGGTTGAGTGATGACGCCAACTTGTAGCGTCGGAAAAGATACAATAAACTTTTCATGTGTAATCTATTTTATTTCAGTTTTATTACTTCATTGTCCTTGAATGCTTCATAGCCGCTGGTAATTACTCGTTCGCCTGGTTCCAGTCCTTCCTCCACCTCATAATACTGAGGGTTCTGGCGACCAATGCGGATGTTACGACGATAAGCTGTAGTGCCACTCTTGTTGAGCACAAATATCCAGTTGCCGCCTGTGGTTTGGAAGAAGGTGCCCTTAGGAATGAGGACGGCTTGGGTGGGTTTGCCTAATTCAAGGTTCAGGTAATAGGTTTGACCAGAGCGGATGTTGTCAGGGCGAGTGTCCTTGAACACCAAGTCGGTGCGAAACTTGCCTTGGCGAACCTCAGGATAGACCTTGCGGACGGTGAGGTCGTACGTTTTGCCATCGCGCTCGAAAGTGGCAGAGAGACCAACCTTGATGCGGTCGATGTAATGTTCATCTATCTGCGCCTCTATCTTGAAGTCACTCAGGTCATTCACCTGACCTATTGTCTGGCCTGGGGTTATGCTCTGACCGAGAGCTACATCCAGCAACCCCAACTCACCATCAATCGTGGAGCGAACCTCAAGCTTACTTTTGCGTTCACGCACCAACACCACGTTACGCTGCATATTGGAGAGGTTGTCCTCCATCTGCTCCATCTGTATACTGCGGTACTGGGCATCCTTCTTCAGTCGCTCACCAATGAGTGTCTGCTTCTTTTGAGATAGCTCATAGTCCTCCTTTGCCTGGAGGTACGTTTCCTTGGAGATGAGTTTTTCCTTGTAGAGTCGCTCGTTCTGTTCGAAGGCTCTGCGCTTGCGCACTACATCCATCTCTAATGAGGCATTCTCTGTCTCGTTGTTCAGTTTGTCCTGCTGCATAGCCACCTGTGTATTGCGCAGGAGGTTCTGCTTCTCTGCCAATTCAGCTTCGGCATTGAGAATCTGCAAGTCGAGGTTGCTGTTG
>JAZLKL010000048.1:0-9142 GCA_045597585.1 Bacteroidaceae bacterium
GCAGTAACACGCTGACCGTCGTGGATAAGATTCACGAGGGTGACTGGACAATGGTACGAGGTATGAGTTTCCCCGAAGGTGCACGCTCGCTTACGGCACGACTCAAGGGTACGGGTACGCTGGAGGTTCGTCCCAACAAGATTACGGCAGCTCCCATTGCTACCATCGAGTTTAAGTCAAGCATAAACAAGAATTTCAGTGTGGACCTCTCTGAGGAGATTGCCGAGGGCAAGAACTTCAATTATCTGTATTTCGTGTTTACGTCGGCAAGTGGTACTGTGACGTTCGACCGTTACCAGTTCAGTACTCAAACCGTGGACGAGTTGACAGTGGTGAACAAGGTGGAGGTGGATGCTACCGAAGTAGTATCAACGACATACTATACCACCGACGGTTCTATGCTAAGCGAGCGTCCCAGAAAGGGTGTGTATATCGAGAAGATGACGATGGGCGATGGTACTCAGAAAGTTGTGAAGCACGTTCGCTAAGCAAATTGCCTGCATAATATATGGTATAAGGATATGAAGACCCTATTGCTCGTGGTGGGAAAGACCACAGACCCTCATATCATCAAGCTTATTGATGAATACGTGTCGCGCATCAATCACTACATGCCGTTCAGCATCGAGGTGATTCCGGAACTGAAGTCTGCCAAGAACCTCAGCACCGATCAGCAAAAGGACAAGGAGGCAGAGCTGATACAAAAGATACTTCAACCCGGTGACTACATCGTACTGCTCGATGAGCACGGCAAGGAGAGGCGTTCTGTAGAGTTTGCCAACTGGATGCAGAAGCGCATGGTATCTGGCCCTCGACGACTGGTCTTTGTGGTGGGCGGTCCTTATGGCTTTGCTCCTCAGATTCACAAGATGGGAAACGAGGAAATCTCTCTAAGCCAGATGACATTCTCGCATCAGATGATTCGACTACTCTTCACGGAGCAAATCTATCGTGCCATGACCATCCTGAATGGAGAACCCTATCATCATGAATAAAAAACAGAAAGCAACTCTTCAACGGGTTGCTTTCTGTTTGAATGCTATACGAAACTTTCTGTTCTCAATCTATCTACAAACTCGTCAATCTTGTTGAGTTCGCTACGGATGCGGATGCTTTGGGGACAATGTGTCTCGCATTCTCCACATCCGATGCAACGGTTGGCCTGTCGAAGGCGTGGCACGCTGCGGTCATATCCCACCAGAAAGGCCTTACGCTTCTTGGCATAGTCCTCACGTTCGGGGTTGTTGGGCATGTTGCCCTCCTTAATCATCTTGTTGTAGTGCTTGAAAATCTCAGGGATGTTAAGGCCGTAGGGACAAGGCATGCAGTATTTGCACTCTGTGCATGGTATCTCGTGCAGGTTGTAGATGTCGTTGGCAAGGTCAAGGAGGAAAGCATCCTCTTCCTCGCTGATGGGTTCAAGAGGTGCGTATGTGCGTATGTTGTCGCGCAGATGCTCCATATAGGTCATACCGCTGAGTACGCACAGCACTCCCTTAGGTGTTCCCGCAAAACGGAATGCCCAGCTGGCCACGGAATCCTCAGGACGACGACTCTTCATCTTGCTGAGGATGAAGTCGGGCACATTGGCCAGACGTCCACCCAGCAAAGGTTCCATGATAACGGCAGGAATACCTCGTTTCTCCAGCTCGCCATATAGATAAACCGCATCGGTATTGCTGGGATTGATTTCATCAGCATAGTTCCAATCCAGGTAGTTCAACTCGATTTGCACGAAGTCCCAATGATAGCGTCCCTCGTCATGCCATTGCAAGAGCATGTCGAAGATTTTTATATCACCATGATACGAGAATCCCAGGTTGCGTATCTTGCCGGCTTGCTTCTGCTCAACGAGCCAATCCAGGATGCCATTGTCTATGTAGCGCGCGTTGAAAGTAGCCAATGAATCGAGGTCATTGCCTTCCTTGTCGCGGCTGGTACCACCAATGGCATGCAACAGCAAATAGTCAAGATAGTCAATCTGCAAGTATTTCAAGGAGTTGTTGAACATCTCCTGACTTGCCTCACGCGACCATGTGTCGGGCGAGAAGTTGGACAGTTTGGTTGCCACAAAGAACTCTTCTCGCTTATGGCGTGCGAGGGCTATTCCCGTGCAACTTTCACTCTCGCCACGGCAATAGGCAGGACTGGTGTCGAAATAGTTCACACCATGTGCTATGGCATAGTCCACTTGTTTGTTTATCATTTCCTGGTCGAAGGGAGGATCGCCTTCGCTTTTGGCATCTTCTATGACGGGAAGGCGCATCATGCCATAGCCTAAGATGGACACCTTGTCGCCTGTATTGGGATTGACTCGCATCGTCATCTTGTCGGTGGGAGGCTCCTGAAGCTTAGCGGTAGTGTTTTGCACCTGTTCCTCCTTGCCCTTACAAGCCGATAGGAGAGCACTCGAAGCTACTACACCCGTGCCCAGGCTCTTGAGGAAAGTTCTTCTGTTTATGTCTTTCATACTTTGCTGATTTTTAGATTTCCTTATGCACTTCGTGTCCTTCTACATAGATGGCTGAAGGATTGGCGGGACAGAGGTTCTCGCAAGCTCCACAACCTATGCAATAAGCTTCGTTGACCGCAGGGATAAGAGGAGAGTACTCATCATTGGGATTGCTGGGCACCATCTGGATGGCACCAGCAGGACAATGGCGTGCACAGTTGCCACAGGTCACGCCATCAGCCAGTACGACGCAGTTCTTCTTCACCCACACGGCATGACCCACCTGGATGCTGGTTTTCTCCTCGGGTGTAAAAGGACGAATAGCTCCCGTGGGACAAACCTGAGAGCAACGGTTGCACTCAATGCGGCAATAACCTCGTTCGTAGCTCATCTCAGGTTGCATCAGGTTCATCAGTCCTGTACTGGGACGAAGCACCTTGTTGGGACATTGGCTGACGCAAAGCTGACATCCTGTGCAATGCTGTGCGAAGTTACGTGCAGAGAGCGATCCCGGAGGAGTGATGGGCGTGTTACGCTCGGGAATGATCTTATCTTCCACTGCTGCCAATCCACCATCTACCTTCTTTTCTGCCTGAGCCAGGGCAGCCGTGGTGGTCAGCATAGCTGTACTGGCAAGGAAGTCACGACGGCTACTATCCACCTCATTGGTAGAGGCTGATGTGGCAGAGGTGGTAGAATCCTCCTGGGTGTTGAGTGACGCCTTCAGGTTGGGTACATAGTGTAATGCGTCAAACACACACATGTTGAGGCAGTTGCCACAGGTGACGCATCGACTCTTGTCAATGGTCATAGTCTTGATGTCGATACAAGAGGCTTTGCAGTTCTTGGCACACTTGCCACACTTACGGCACTTGTCCTTCTGGATGCTGATGCTAAAGATGGAGAATCGTGATACAAAGCCCAGTACGGTGCCTACAGGACAGATGGTGTTGCAGTAGGTGCGACCGCCCTTGATGGCCAATGCGCTGATGGCAAGAAACGAAACTGTAGCAATAATGAAGGTAGGTAAACTGCGCATCCAGATGTCCACCTCATAGAAGGTATAACTCTCATAATGTTCAGCTATGCCAGCCAGAATATTGTTGCCCCATAAGTAGATGGGTTGAAACAGGTTGCTGACGATTCTTCCGAAACTGCTATAAGGTGCCAAGAGGGCTACCAATGAACCCACACCTGCTATTATGGCGACGATGAACACGACAAGGATGGGGTAGCGTAGCCAGTTCTTGGCAGGCGAATAACTGTATTTGTTCTTTTTGCGTCGAAGTCGTGCCACCACATCCTGCATGATACCCAATGGACAAATGACGGAGCAGTAGATGCGACCGAACAGCAGCGTGATGAGTATCAGCGCAATGATTACAACCACATTGAGGGCTAACACGGCAGGCAGAAACTGTACCTTGGCAAGCCATCCAAACCAATGGTGCACCACACCGGTAAAGTCGAGAAAGAGCAAGGTCATGAGCAGTAGGCTCAGCGTTGCTAATACAATTCTGATTTTTCGTAACATGGTTTCTTGTTTATTTCATAGTTTTATGAAAGGTTATTCAAGTTTTAGAAGAAGAGGCTTTCTTCTTTTTCTCCGTGGCTTTGACGATGAAAATGCTGGCCTCATAGAGTCCCCAGATGGGGAGCGAGACGAGTGCCAGGGTGAAGGCGTCGCTCGTGGGGGTAATGATGGCAGAGACGACAAGGATGGCTACGATGGCATGTCTGCGGTATTTTGTCATCCAGTGTCCACGCAGCAAACCGAAGCGTGCCAAAAGCCACGAGATGATGGGAATCTCAAACATAATGCCAAATACCAGACTCATCATGACAAGCGTGTCGATGTAGCTACTTATCGTTAGCATGTTGTCCACCTTGTCGCTTACCTGGTAGGTGCCCAGGAAGTTGACTGTCACGGGGAATATACTCAAGTAGTTTACTACCGTTCCGAGTAGAAACATCAGATAGGCACTTAGCACAATGCGTGTGGAATATTGGCGTTCGTGCTGGTAAAGGGCAGGACTGATGAATTTGAACAGTGCATAGATAATGTAGGGAGAGGCAATCATCACACCAGCCATGAATGCCACTTTGAGATGGATCATGAACTGCTCGGTGAGCTCTGTGTTGATGAGCTTGAGACTGAATGGGTCGCCCCCCATCCATTTATATACGAAGAAATCGCTTGATGAGGGAGCTAAGACCACGTCAAAGAGCTCGTCCTTAAAACAAAAGCAGATGCAAGATGCCGTCAGGGTGACGATGACAATGCGTATCAGTATCGACCTAAGGGCATCAAGGTGATCCCAGAATGTTCCGTTTTCTTCGTCATTCTTTTTCATTCGATTGGGCATCAGTCTTTTGAACGTTGTTTGAACTTGGCTCGTCAATGCCGTTCATGCCGTCCTTGAAACTCTTTACGCCTTTGCCCATGCCTCGCATCAGTTCGGGGATTTTCTTGCCGCCAAACAGCAGCAGTACGACCAATGCAATAATAATAATCTCGGTTGCTCCTAATCTCATAAAAGTCAAGTTATGGTTTATTTTGTTTCAAAAGTAATGATATTTATCCGAATGCGCAAATTTTTGCTCTTTTTTCTTTGAAATTGTGCGTGGAAAAGGAATTTGTAGTATCTTTGTGGTGCAAAAACAAGATAATATGGATATTAAGGAACTTGTGTCCCAATATGCCACCCACCCCGGGGTTAAGTCTTTGGGGCGGGTTTTGTGTGATGGCAAAACTCGTCGTTGCAGATTGGAAGGTATGCAGGCTTCGTGCTTGCCTTTGGCATTTTCGGCTTTAACTGTGGCTTGTCCTAAAGCCATGAATTCTCCCTATCTGTTTGTGGCAGATGACCAGGAGGATGCAGGCTATTTGTATCACGACCTTGTGCAGATGCTGGGTGAAGATAATGTATTATTCTTTCCGAGTTCTTTCCGACGTGCCGTTAAGTACGGACAAAAAGACCCTGCCAACGAGATACTCAGAACCGAAGTGCTGGGCAGGGTGGCAACCGGTTGTAAGCCCTTGTTCATTATCTCTTTTCCTGATGCGTTGTGTGAGTTGGTCGTTTCGCACGAGGAACTTTCTGACCAGACGCTTGTGTTGCGTCAGGGCGAGAGTTGCGACATAACGTCCTTGCAGGATGTTCTCGTTGAATTTGGTTTTCAGCGTGCTGACTATGTGTACGAGCCTGGTCAGTTTGCCGTGCGAGGAAGCATTGTCGATATTTATAGTTTCTCGTCAGAATATCCATATCGTTTGGATTTCTTTGGAGACGAGATAGACAGCATCAGAACCTTTGAGGTGCATAGTCAGTTGTCGCAGAGTAAGAAAGATGCGGTGACGATTGTTCCGGAATTAAAGCATACCCGACAGACGCACGAGAGCGTGTTGCGTTTTCTACCCAAGGAGTCTGTACTGGTGGTTCGTGATCTGACCTATCTGTGTGAGTCGGTGCAACGCATTTACTCGGAAGGGTTCTCTATGCAGGCAGCTGCCGAACAGGATGCTACGGGTGAACAGAAAGTGTGGGAACGCGAAAAGACATTGGTCACGGGTGAAGATTTCAATCGTGAGGTTCTTGACTTTCGTCGCATAGAGGTGAAGGCAGGAGCTAATAGTGACGTGTCTGACGTAGAGGCTGTCGTTCATTTCAATATAATGCCTCAACCTGTGTTTCATAAGAATTTTGACCTTGTGCATGAAAGCATGAGCCATTATCTTCATGCGGGCTATTCTCTGCATGTGCTGGCTGATTCTCCGAAACAGGCTGAACGTCTGAATAGCATTTTCCGTGATCAGGGACGAGAAATCGCCTTTAAGGCCGTGCAGCATACTTTGCATGCTGGTTTTATTGATAACGATCTGAAAATGTGTCTATATACTGACCATCAGATATTCGATCGCTTTCATAAATATAATCTTCGCAATGAGAAGGCTCGTTCGTCGAAGATGGCACTTACGCTGAAAGAACTGCAACAGTTTGAGATAGGCGACTATGTGGTACATTCCGACCATGGCGTGGGTTGCTTCGGTGGATTGAAAAAGATTCGACAAGGCGATGTGATGCAGGAAGTCATCCAGATTGACTACAAGGATGGTGATGTGGTGTACGTAAGTATTCATTCTCTGCATAAGGTCAGCAAATACAAAGGTAAGGAGGGTGAACCGCCTCATGTGCACAAACTGAACTCCGTGGCATGGAAACACCTGAAAGAGCGCACCAAGACACGCATCAAGGACATTGCTCGTGATCTCATTAAACTGTATGCCCAACGTCGTGAAGTGAAAGGCTTTGCCTTTTCACCCGACAACTATTTGCAACACGAGCTTGAGGCTTCGTTCTTGTATGAGGACACACCCGACCAGAGTCGCGCTACGCTTGACGTGAAGACCGACATGGAGAAGAATCGTCCGATGGACAGATTGGTGTGCGGTGATGTGGGATTCGGCAAGACGGAGGTGGCTATGCGTGCTGCCTTCAAGGCTTGTCTCGATAACAAGCAGGTTGCCGTTTTGGTGCCTACTACCGTGCTGGCGTATCAGCATTATCACACGTTCCAGCGACGACTGAAGGATTTCCCCGTCACGGTGGATTACCTGTCGCGTGCCCGCTCTACAGCCCAAGTGAAAGGAGTGTTGGAAGGACTGGCCAATGGTAATGTGAATATCGTGATCGGTACGCATAAGCTCATTGGCAAGTCAGTTAAGTTCAAGGACTTGGGCTTGCTGATTATCGACGAGGAACAGAAGTTTGGCGTAAGTACCAAGGAGAAACTGCGCCAAATGCGCACCAACATAGACACGCTGACACTTACTGCTACGCCCATTCCGCGCACATTACAGTTCAGTATGATGGGAGCCCGTGACCTCAGCGTGATTCAGACTCCTCCCCCCAACCGCTATCCTATACAAACCGAGCTTCATACCTTCTCGGCTGAGGTCATTGCCGATGCCATTAACTTTGAGATGAGTCGAAATGGTCAGGTTTATATTGTGAGCAACCGTATCTCGTCGTTGCCCGAACTTGTGGCCATCGTCAACAAGTATGTGCCTGATGCAAGGGTATGCGTGGGACACGGACGTATGAACAGCGAGGAACTCGAACAGATCATACTCGACTTTGCCAATTATGACTATGATGTCCTGATTTCCACGACTATCATCGAGAATGGTATTGATATCTCGAATGCCAATACCATCATTATCAACAATGCGCATACATTTGGTCTTAGCGACCTGCATCAGATGCGTGGCCGTGTGGGACGAAGCAACAAGAAGGCCTTCTGCTATCTTCTGGCTCCCCCATTGAGTGTGCTTCCACAGGAGTCGCGCAGACGACTGCAAGCCGTAGAGAACTTCTCTGATCTGGGTAGTGGCATTCACCTTGCCATGCAGGATCTTGATATCCGTGGCGCAGGTAATCTGCTGGGAGCAGAGCAGAGTGGATTTATCAGCGACCTGGGTTATGAAACGTATCAGAAGATTTTGAATGAGGCTGTGCGAGAGTTGCGCAATGATGAGTTCAAGGAAATGTATGAGACCGAGATGCAACAAGGTGAGCAGATTGATGGAGCCGACTTTGTGGACGAGTGTGTACTGGAAAGCGACCTGCAACTTTATTTTTCCGAGGAATACGTTCCTACCAGCTCCGAACGTATGTTGCTGTATCGCGAACTGGATGGTTTGGAAACAGATGCCCAGATAGAACAGTTCACGCAGCGTATGGTGGACCGTTTTGGCCCCATACCTCCCGAAGGTGTGGCACTCATCGATGTGGTTAAGTTGCGCCGTTTGGGCAAGCATTTTGGCACAGAACGCATTATGCTGAAAAACAAACGTATGCGATTATTCCTGGTAAGTAATGATGAAAGTCCTTTTTATCAAAGTGCTGTCTTCGGTAAGATGCTCAGATACATCACATCGCATGCTGCACAATGCGGATTAGATGCCAAGGGGCCACATCGCTTCACCTTTGTCAATAATGTAAATAGTGTGGCCGAAGCCATTCGTGTGCTTGAAATAATGGATAAGGAATAGCTGTGTTCCCCTTGTTGCTAAGTACTGCGAATGTGTCTCTTGTTGGTTTGTGAATGTGAGTCGTAGCTGACATTTATTGCTATTTTCTGTTAAATCAGCGAAAACTGACTCCTATTATTTCAAACTTTCAAAAGTTTTGCTTAACTTTGTACAAATTTTGTGCAGAAGGGTGGGATAGTTCTTGCCCTATAATGAAATAGGTAATGCAAACAAGTGCTTTAGACAAGATAAAGGACGCTTATAAGATTGTTGGTTTTAACGAACAACTTTATACGGCTATCGATACCGCCCTTCAGGTGGCATCGACTGACTTGTCTGTACTTATTCAAGGTGAGAGTGGTGTAGGTAAGGAAGTTATCCCCCGCATCATTCACGATAATTCACCCCGTAAGCAGAAACGATATATTGCCATCAACTGTGGTAGTATTCCAGAAGGAACCATCGACTCGGAATTGTTTGGTCATGAGAAAGGTGCCTTTACGGGGGCAGTGGGTGAGCATGATGGCTATTTTGCTGCTGCCAATGGAGGAACACTCTTCCTTGACGAGGTAGGAGAGTTGCCCCTCAGTACACAGGCACGCCTTTTGCGTGTTTTAGAGACGGGTGAGTATATCCGTGTGGGCAGCAACGAGCCT
>JAZLKL010000049.1:0-2842 GCA_045597585.1 Bacteroidaceae bacterium
GGGGGATGGTGTAGATGGATGAAAATATCTAAATGCTCGCATTTAAGGATTTTCGGACGGCTACGACATCAAAGGCTCGAAGAGACATTGTCATCAATCACAAGGGGTTTATCTCGGTTTTTGTCAAATGAAATAATTAATAAAGTTCAAACCCTTAAACTCTAAACTTCACACGATATGATACGACTGGCATTGGTATTACCATGTTATAACGAGGAGGAGATTCTGCATTTGTCTGCAAAGAAACTGGATGCACTGTTCAAGGACCTCAGGGGAAGGAGTAAGATAAGCAAAGACAGTTTTGCCTTGTTTGTCAATGACGGCAGTAAGGATGCAACATGGGATGTCATTACACAACTGCACGATGAATATCCGTTTGTGAAGGGACTGAACCTCGCACACAACGTTGGACACCAGTCGGCTATCTTCGCCGGCATGATGAAGGTGAAGGATATGTGCGATGCACTCATCACCATAGACGCTGACCTGCAGGACGACCTGCTATGTATAGAGCAGATGGTGGATGCCTATGCGCAGGGCTATGATGTGGTGTATGGAGTAAAAGCAGAGAGAAAGGCTGACTCATGGATAAAAAGGATGTCGGCGCAGATGTTCTACAAACTGCAGAAGAAGATGGGGGTAGATATGGTGTACAACCATGCTGACTTCCGTCTTATCAGCAAGAGGGTGGCAGAGGCATTGTCACGATATCCAGAACGCAACCTATACCTGCGAGGACTCATACCACAGATTGGATTCCCTTCCACTACTGTGGAGGACAGGCTCAGCGAGCGCGAAGCTGGCAAGTCGAAATATACGCTGAACAAGATGATGAATCTTGCCCTTGACGGGATAACATCATTTTCATCAAAACCTCTCTACTATGTGGTATATACTGGTGTGATATTCATCTTTATCAGCATACTCATCGCCATATACGTCTTCATTTCTCTCCTCAATGGCAATGCCGTACATGGATGGGCTTCTCTCATTCTGTCGGTATGGTTCGTGGGAGGCATCATCCTCATCGCTCTCGGATGTGTGGGTGCGTATGTGGGAAAGATATACCAAGAGGTGAAACGCCGTCCACTGTATAACGAAAAGGATTTCCTTGACTGATGAAGATTTCGAGGGGAGAGTTATATAGGATAATGCGTTTCGGCATTATCGGCGTTTTGGCAACAGGAATACACTATGGCACGTATCTCATTCTGTTGCGATGGCTATCGCCAAGCATCTCCTATACGGGTGGATATGCTGTGGGCTTCTGCGTAAACTATGTGTTGACAACTTATTTTACCTTCCGTACCAAGTCATCGGTGAGAAATGCTACAGGGTTTACCGTGAGCCATGTGATAAACTATCTGCTTGAACTGGGTGTGCTAAATGTCTTCCTATACTTCGGTATGGGTAAACAACTGGCGGGGATAGTGACTCTCGTTGCCGTGACTCCAGTGAATTATCTCATACTGCGACTCGTTTATCTATGGAAACGATAGGAAAGATGATGGCAATTTTTATATAAAAAATAAAAAAATCCTATCTTTGCATTCAACTGAAAAATATCAAAGGAGTAAAGAAAATATGATAAAATCTTCTACCACGTTAAGAACTGTATTGGCCTTGATAGCAAATCTCTTTGTAGTGTTTGTGTGTTTCACTATTACGAGAGTGGTGTTCATGCTGTGCAACTTGAACCTCTTTGAGTCGCATCTTACATGGGGTTATACGTTAAGGTTGCTTGTGAATGGACTGCGCTTTGACTGCACTGCCATACTATACTTGAACTGCTGGATGATACTCCTCTTCCTGTTGCCATGCCATAAGAAGGAAGGTTGGAAGTGGTATTATCCTACGTTGAGAGTGGTCTTTGTCGTGGTCAACTTCATTGGAATTGTCGCCAACCTTTGCGACTGTGCTTATTTCCCATTCACTGGGCGCAGGACAACATGGAATGTACTTACCGAGTTTGGCAACGAGAGCAATATTCTTAGCATTGTATTAAAGGAGAGCCTGCCTTATTGGTATTTATTCCCAATAGGGATATTGCTTTGCTATGTGCTGTGGAAGTTGTTTAGAAGCCCCTACCATACCGTTCAAAACCCTCATCCCTCACCCCTCACCTCTCACCCCTCAACCCTTTTATCTTACTATATCTCATATGTAATATTGTTGGCTTTGGCGTCTGGACTTACCGTTGCAGGAATGCGTGGTGGCTTCACTACAGCAGTTCGACCAATCACTTTGTCGAATGCCAACCAATATGTTGACCATGCCATCGATGCAGGCATAGTGCTCAATACACCATTCTGCATAATGCGAACGATAGGCAAGAAACCTTTTACTGAGCGTAATTACATGGACGAGGAAGAAGCCCTGTCGCTATTCTCTCCGTTGCATGAAGTGACGAACACCACAGGGATGAAGAAGATGAATGTGGTTGTGTTCATACTTGAGAGTTTTGGTCAGCAAGCAATGGAAAGAGGGTATATGCCTTTCCTAAGCGAGTTGGCAAAGCAAGGAGCATCGTTTACATATAGTTATGCGTGCGGGAGAAAGAGTATTGATGGCATGCCTTCGGTTCTTTCTTCAATACCAAGCCTTGTTGAACCATTCTTCCTTACACCTGCCGCACTCAACGATCTGTCGGGAATTGCCGGAGAACTTACGCGAAAGAAGGGATATTCTTCGGCGTTTTTCCACGGAGCAGAGAATGGTAGCATGGGATTTCAAGCCTTTGCCAATGCCACTGGATTCGAGAAATACTACGGTCGCACGGAGTATAATCAGGACTCAAGATATAATGGCGACAAGGATTTTGATGGCACTTGGGCGATATGGG
>JAZLKL010000050.1:0-4916 GCA_045597585.1 Bacteroidaceae bacterium
GGTGGCGGCGCTTCGGGGTGGTGACTACGCACCATGAACCATCGCAAAGCTGGTGACCGATAACCTCATGGATTAGTCCGACAATCTCAATGGCGAACTTATCCACCATCGTGTCATCGCTCTTGATGTCAGTGAGGGTTCGCCCGAAGACTGACTTCTGCCAGAGCGACATGAAGAAGACACCACCACGTCGAGTGAGACGCACCTTGCGCGTGAAGTCGCAACGAGCCTCGATTTTGTTCTCCTCGTGCCATGCCTTACGCCTCTGCTCAGCGAAGATGTCAGTACCCTGTGGAGAGGCAAAGGGAACGGTAGAGGGCTGAGAATCAAAAGCGGGCACCTCCACTATGGGAGTGGGGATGTCCGCTAGGATGTCAGAGAGATCGATGGGCATGGCTCAGAGGGATTAATCACCTTCAACCTCGCCAGCTGCTGAGATGACGCCCTCTTCGGTGACGATGTCACCCTCATAGAAGGGAGCCGGAACCTCATCAGTGGCCTCTACGCTGATGGTGGTACTTGTAGTACCGGTAGAACCCTGTCCATTGTCCTGTGCGACAGTGGACTTGGTTTCCCACTTGTCAGAACCCACTACGCGATAGCGACCCTTCATGTCCTCAACAATGTACACGTTGTCATTGTTGTTGATGTAGGCAGCAGCAGCGGTTGCGTCAGGGCCGACGCCGGGATGAACAGCTGTCAACTTGTTCAACTGCGTCTGAGAGGGAACCTCGCCCTGCGCATCGCTGGTAAGCTGTGACTTGTCGGGAAGAATATCGATGTGGTACCAATACGCATCAGCCACGAGGGTGAAGGAACCCTCGAGGATGGCAGAAGTCACACGACCGTTGGCATCGTGTGGCAGTGTGGGCCATTTAGCGATATTGTTCTTGCTGGTATAGTACAAGCGGCGCTTGATACCAGGCAGCTCGGGAGTGCCCTGGCACCAGCCGAGCGATTTTTGGATATTAGTACAACTAGGCATTGTGATTCGAGTTAAGATAAGGTTGCGCACGGGAACCATGCGCACCTTATCAGTGAGAATATATTAACCAGCCAACTCGATTGTCTTGAAACGACGAGGATCAATGCTCTCAAACTGACAGCCGAAGAACATAGTAGCCACGTATGAGAGGATGAAGGGCTCGTACTTCTCCACATCAACAGACTCCACATCGCCCATCTGGTCGTAGCCTACGAGCATGTTGCTCTTGGGGCAGATGTGGATGAACTTACTGTCAGCCTTGTTGAACAGAGGTATCATGTGCAGCTTGCCGTTGGAACCCTCGACGGTGTTCTGCGCATACTGCTGATAGTAGCTGATACCTCCGTGTGTGAGCAGCATACCCTCGTTGTATGCGTCCACGAAGGACTGACTGCAGTACATGTTGATGTCCATGGCGCGAAGACGTGGATCCAGGTGGAAGAGGATATCCTTGGCGATGTCCACGGCATTGGTGGCATCGATGGTATCGGTCAGCTTCGCGTAGTTGCCGACGTCGGTAGAAATCTTGCCAGCCTTGATTTCTGCCTCGGTGATGGTGTCAAAGCCATCGAAGAGGTCCTGCGTTGTGTCACCTGAGGCGTTACGCTTCGCAGACCAGATGGCATTGTTAAGATTCTCCGACAAGCCCTTGGCGATGAGTGCCAGGACATGCTTGGCGGTGATCGTCTGCTTCTGACCGTCACCCTTAGTGGCACCGATGGCGCCCAGGATGGTGCTGACGGCAGAGTTAGGTTCGAACTTTGCAACGACCGAGCCCATGAATGTCTCAAGGGTACGGAAGTCAACATTGAGATTGAAATCGGTAGAGCGTGAAGGCTTGTAGGGGCCAAACTGAGCATCGCCAGAGATTGCTCCTACATTCTCCTTGTAGCGAATACCGGGGCGACCGGTCATGTGCTGCAAAGTGTCCTGACAGCCGATGATGGGCAGCATCAGAAGCTCCTTGCGCCACTTGATGGCAGCCGACTTGAACTCTTCAAGAGTAAAAACTAATTGTCCAGCCATTGTGGTAGAGATTAAGAGAATGAATAATTAGGGAAGGATGTTGAACAGATCGCGCGCACTGTTGAGGGTATCCACGTACTCCTCGGCAGAATTGCGCTCGGTGTGAGACTCGCCGCCGTTGTTGACCACATGGGTGGTGTCCTCGGCAGGCTTCTTCTTCAACGCCTCGACCTGAGCAGTAAGATTGGCGATCTCCGTGGCCTTGGTCTGGAGTTCGACATCCTTCTGTGCGATGGTGTCATCCTTCTGCTTCAGTGCATCCTCGATGGACTGGAGCTGAGCGTCGGTGATGACGGCGTTGTTTTTGTCATCGAAGGCGAATGCCTCTACTGCGAGGATTGCGCCAATAAGGGAAAAAATCTTTTTCATTATTGTAGGATTTGAAGGGATTTGCTCTGAAGCTTCCCTCGTGTCAGACTTACCAGCGGATGGCGTAGGCTGCGCTGCACGAGGTGAAGCAGAGTGAAAGAAGGAGGTGAGGGCAGACAGGAAGCGTGAGAAACTACCTGCCTCCTTGCTTTCGGAGGGTATATTGGGAAGAGGAATGCCAGCTTCGGTCATGGCACAAGCGACCTTATCGGTCAGAACGGGAGCTGCCTCTTCCCATTCTGTGATTTCATCGACAAAGCCCCAATCGTGGGCTTCCTTCGCCGAAAGCCAACCACCGACCTTCATGAGATCCAGGATTTCCTTGGCTTCCTTGTCCTTGCATTTGGATGCGTACATCTGAGCGACATTGGCATCCATCTTGTCGAGGTCGGTCTGCATCTGCTCGATGGCCTCTTTGAGGTTCTGGAGCTGATCAGAGTTGAGCGAGCCCCACTCGAAAAAGGATGTGCTGCATTTGTGGGCCAGGTACATGGCGCTTGCGTCCATGCTGACATGCTTTGCACCGAGTGAAGCGATGGTTGCTGCAGAAGCATTCATGCCCACGAAGTGCACATTGACGTTGCCATGGTTGCGGAACGCACTGGCGATACTGAGGGCGGTGGCGAGGGAACCACCGAGACTGTCAATAAGGACATTTACTTCCTTGTCCTTGTTCTGGCCGAGGATGTAGTCCACATAGCTGCGGTCGAAGTCATATCCACCGACATAGCCTGTAAGATGGAGGTGATAATTGGTCTTTGGCATTGCAAATTGAACTTTTTTGCAAAGATATAACCATATATATAATAAGGAAAAGACGGATTTTTTGTATCTTTGCAATAAATTCAACGGATAAATGGCAAGGCGAAAGATTCCATATACAAAACTGGCAACAGACTATAATCAACAGTTAAGTTTGTTAAAAGCACGTGGTGTGATAATAACTGATGAAGACAAAGCCACGGAGTGTTTGTCTGATATAGGATACTACAGACTAGGATTCTATATCTTCCCTTTTGAACAAACGTACCCTGCAGTAGACCATCGTCGTATGCACGATGTTATTCCCGGTACTAGAATAGAGGATATAGTTGCCTTTTACTATTATGATCTTGATTTGCGTAATATTCTCAATAAATACTTGTCGAGAATAGAAGTTGCAATTCGAACATGTATGGTGTATGAACTATCAAACAAGTATAATTCTAACCCATTTTGGTATGTTGACCCAACTATTGTAGATAACAGGTTTATTAGTACTTTTACTCAACAGTTTTATAAAAAAATTAAAGAAAAAGATCCAGTAAAACGACATCATCAAAAGTATATCGGTCAATATGCTCCTGCATGGAAAGTTATGGAGTATATGACATTAGGAAACCTTGAAAACCTGTATGACAAACTTAAAATGAACGCTGACAAGTGTATAATAAGTTTGAAATTTGGGGAACCAAGAATGGGCGTATTCAAGAATTACCTTTCTGTAATTCGTGAAGTACGTAATTCGTGTGCCCATGGTAATGTAATTGTTGAGATGTCTCTCACAGAAAATGTAAAAGCTGGTGCTGCTTGTCCTATGATTCCAATTGGCACACAGAATACCTTTCATGGTGCACTAAGAGTGATTGACTACTTACTCAGAAAGGTCTCAGTGAATCGAGCTAATGACATGTGGGATCAGATATACGAAGCAACTAGCAATCTATATGCAGTATCACCGAATTTGAGGCCATTGGTTGAAAGAAAAACTGGCATAATTTTGCCAAAAACACGCTAAAATTGAGAAAAAACAAGCCCAATATAAAAAAATATTCTTGCTATCCTTGTTTTTTTGGAATAAACAGTGTACATTTGCATTACGAAAGTGAATATGGGAGGCTCCGGCGCCCACAGGCACTATAAAAAAGATTTAGGCTCCCTATCGGGAGCCTTTTCTTTTTGTCCATGTCTCAACCGCTTAATAGCGGCTGAAGACATGACCATCGGAGAAGTAGTAATCATCGATGAAGAGATCTCTGGCAAAAGCCTCTACATTGAAGTACTTGCTGGCAAATTCAGACATCTCGTGTTCGTAGCACTCCTCATAGATGTGCCAAGCGAAATCCTCCTCGCTCTTCCATTCGCCCTGATAAGCATCCTCGAAACCATCAACATCATCGTGTCCCAACTCATTGATGTAAATCTCAGCGGCTTCCTGATTATCGCACTGTGAGAACTCGAGAATCTTGTCGAATGTGTCATGCAGACCACTCTCGCTATACCAGCAGTATGGAAATCCCTGAAAATCCTGGTACATCAACTCGGGATCCTCCTCATCACTGTGGATAGCCTTGCAGTACTCAATGAACTCATCGTAGCTGTCAAATGATGCGAGATTAACCCACAATCCGTATAAATCACCACCTGCATATTTATAATATGACCCTACGTAAACAGCGGGCTCATCATCATCGTGGCTGGCGTGCTCATTGATGTAATCAATCACTTCAAGAAGATTCATCTGCTCATCCTCAGGCTTGTTACTGATGTAGGCACT
>JAZLKL010000051.1:0-21392 GCA_045597585.1 Bacteroidaceae bacterium
GGCTATCTGCAACATCTACGAGATGTACTACGCCCAGGCACAGAACCACAAGGCATATCAGCAACGCCGTGAGGAGGCCAACTACTGGGCAGACGAGTGCGAGCGATGCTTCCATCGCGACTCTGTGCTCTGCGCTCGCTACAACAAGGAGATGGCACAGGGCAAGTGGGACGGTATGATGATTCAGAAGCACATCGGCTACACCAGCTGGAACGACAACTTCCCGCGCGAGATCATGCCCAGCGTGTACAGACTCAAGGACGACGAGATTTGCCGCGACAGCTATGTGTTTGCACCCGAGAACCTGAAAAACAAGGAGGGTTACCTCTCTATCGACGCAGAGCATTACTACAGCGCCAAGGCACAGGACGATGCCCAGTGGACCGTCATCCCCACCATGGGTCGTTCATTGAGTGCCATCTCGTTGCAACCCTACAACGTGCGTCCCAACGGTGCTTCGCTGACCTACGCTTTCAAGTTGCCCGATGGGGTGAACGAGGTTAACGTGCATGTAGTCACCAAGAGCACCCTGGCCTTTGAGCGTGCCGAGGGACATCGCTACACCGTAGGCTTCAAGGGCGCTGCCAAGACGGAGATAAACTACAACGGCGACATGAACGAGGAGCCACAGAACATACATCGCACCTACTATCCCGTAGTAGCACGTCGTGTAGTGGAAAAGACCGCTCTCCTGCCCGTAGTGAGAGACGAGGATGGCAACTGCTACCTGGAAATCACTCCGCTCGACCCCGCCGTGGTATTTGAGGAACTGATCATCGACTACAACGGCTACAAGGCACAGTATCTCTTTGGCAACGAGACAGAGGCAGAACCCATCAAGAACCCTCTACAGCTGCCACGTCCCCAAAGACAGTTCCGCCCCAGACAGTAATCGAGGATGAAGGGTATCGGGAAACCGATGCCAAGAAAAGCGAAAACCCGAAAAAACGAGAAATCGAGATATCGATGCCTCGAAACATCGAAAAATCAACCGTAAAAACTCAATAAGCAAACCAATGAAATACAGAGAATTAGGAAAAACAGGCATGAAGGTATCAAATGTAGCCTTGGGTGCCTCTTCATTGGGTGGCGTGTTCCACTCGCTGAAGGAAGAAACAGGTATCCAGGCTGTCCACACCGCCGTGGACGCTGGTATCAACCTCATCGACGTATCGCCCTACTACGGTCACTACAAGGCTGAGCAGGTGTTGGGCAAGGCACTCAAGGAGATTGAGCGCAGCCGTTACTACCTGAGCACCAAGGTGGGTCGATATGGCAAGGATGGCAAGAACACCTGGGACTATAGCGGTGAGCGTGCACGCCAGAGTGTGTATGAGAGCATGGAGCGACTGAACGTCGATCACATCGACCTCATCAACGTGCACGACATCGAGTTTGCCGACCTGGAGCAGGTCATCAACGAGACATTGCCTGCCCTCGTGGCACTACGTGAAGAGGGCGTGGTAAGCCACGTCGGCATCACTAACCTCACCCTTCGTCACTTCAAGTATGTCATCGACCATGTGCCCGCCGGCACCGTGGAGAGCGTGCTGAGCTTCTGCCACTACACCCTCAACGACGATGCCCTGGCCGACTACCTCGACTACTTTGAGGAGCGTGGCATCGGTGTCATCAACGCATCACCCTATAGCATGGGACTGCTCACCCAGCGTGGCGCACCCGACTGGCATCCCGCACCTGCTGCCCTGCAGCGTCTGGCTCGCAAGGCAGTCGATTTCTGCAACAGCCGTGGCGTGGAGATCGAGAAACTGGCTATGCAGTTTAGCGCAGCCAACGAGCGTATCGCCAGCACCTTGTTCAGCACCACCAATCCCGACAACGTACTCAAGACCATCGGCTATGTGGATGCTCCCAACGACGAGGAACTGGTGGCTGAGGTCAGAAAGATTCTGGAGCCAGGCTACCGTGACACCTGGGTTAATTCATAAGGATGTATGAAAATCATTGACGCTCACTCTCACCTCTGGCTGCACCAAGACACCGAGGTGGGTGGAAAGAAGATCAAGTCGCTGAAGAACGGCCGAAGCATCTTCATGGACGAGGAGGTACAGATGATTCCTCCCTTCATCATCGACGGGGTGAACTCCGCAGAGGTGTTCCTCTCGAACATGGACTATGCCCAGGTGAGTGCCTCGGTAGTGGTACAGGAGATCATTGACGGTCAGCAGAACGACTATCTGCTGGATGTGCAGAAGCGCTATCCCAACCGCTTCTTCACGATGGGTATGCCCGACATGAAGCTGCTGAGCGCAAGCGCAGAGGGACAGGCCATGTTTCTGGAGGAGACACGCCAACTGCTGGACCGTGGTTTCCGTGGCATAGCCATACCCGGACATCGCCTCACCGAGTCGGTCAAGACACTCATCCCTATGTGCAAGCTGCTGGAGGAGCGTGGCATCATACTGGACATGTGCCTCGACGACAATGCACACCAGATAGCCGAGATGGCAGAGGTCATACAGGAGTGCCCACAGCTGAAGGTGGCCATAGGACACTTTGGCATGGTGACCACGCCCACGTGGAAGAACCAGATCATGCTGGCTCGCGAGGGCAAGCATGTCACCATTGAGTCGGGTGGCATCACATGGCTTTACCACAGCGAGTTCTACCCCTACCCCAGCGCCATACGAAGCATCAAGGAGGCTGCCGACATGGTAGGTATGGACAGACTGATGTGGGGCTCGGACTACCCTCGCACCATCACGGCCATCACCTACAGAATGAGTTACGACTTCGTGAGTAAGAGCAAGGAACTCAGCGACGAGGAGAAAGCCCTCTTCCTGGGCGAGAATGCTCGCAAGTTCTATGGTCTTAACGACCTGGTAGAACTACCTTATATAAAAAATATGTCAGAATAAAGGTTATAGATATATGAAAGCAATACAAATACCCGAACTTCAAAAGATAGAAGTCATCCAAATCAATGAGCCTGCAGCGCTGGCTGCCGACGAAGTACTTATCCGCATGCAGTATGTCGGTTTCTGCGGTTCCGACCTCAACACCTTCCTGGGTCGCAACGGTATGGCCAAGGAGAACGTCATCCCCGGTCATGAGGTGGGAGCCGTCATCGAGGCTGTAGGTGCCAACGTGCCCAGCACATTGCGCTCCGGAATGATTGTCACCGTAAACCCCTACACCAACTGTGGCCATTGTGCCTCATGCCGTAACGGCCGTGTCAACGCTTGCCAGCACAACGAGACTCTGGGTGTGCAGCGCGATGGTGCCATGCGCGAACTGATGGCTTTGCCCTGGCAGAAAATCATTCCTGCCGAAGGACTCGACACCAAGACCTGTGCACTCATCGAACCTATGAGCGTGGGATTCCATGCCGTGGATCGCGCTCAGGTGCAGGATATAGATAAGGTGATGGTGATTGGCTGCGGCATGGTGGGCCTCGGTGCTGTGGTACGTGCTGCCCTGCGTGGTGCCATCGTCATAGCTGCCGACATCGACGACGAGAAACTGGCGTTGGCTAAGCAACTGGGAGCCACCTACGTCATCAACACCAAGACGGAGGATGCCCACCAGCGTCTGGCTGAACTGACCGAGGGACTGGGTCCCGATGTCATCGTGGAGGCTGTCGGTAGCGTGCCCACCTATCAGCTAGCAGTCAATGAGATTGCCTTTACCGGTCGCATCGCCTGCATCGGCTATGCCAAGCAGGATGCCTTGCTGCCCACCCGTATCTTCGTACAGAAGGAGCTCGACGTACGTGGTTCGCGCAATGCCATGCCCAGCGACTTCCGTGCCGTCATCCACTATCTGCAGCAGGGCAACTGTCCCACCGACGAACTCATCTCCAAGGTCATCAAGCCCGAAGAGAGTCAGCAGACCATGGAATACTGGTCGCAGAACCCAGGTAAGGTATTCCGTATCTTAGTAGATTTTACTAAATAAGAGCTATGGAGAAGATCATACAATTTGGAGAAGGCAACTTCCTGCGTGCCTTCGTGGACTGGATGATGGAGGCTGACAGCGTTGTAGTGGTAAAGCCTCGTCCAGGCAAGGGTTTGGAACGTCTCATCAGTCAGCAATGCCGCTACTATGTGTGCGTGCAGGGCATGAAGGACGGACAAGTGATAGACGAGATAGAGAAGATGGAGAGCATCTCGCGTGCCTTCAACCCCTACGAGGAGTACGACGAGTACCTTCGTCTGGCCGAGCAGGAGAGCATACGCTTCGTCATCAGCAACACCACCGAGGCGGGCATTGCCTTCGACCCAGAGTGCAAGCTGACCGACGCACCTGCGTTGAGCTATCCCGGCAAACTCACCCAGCTGCTCTACCATCGCTGGCAGCACTTCAAGGGGGCTACCGACAAAGGTATCATCGTACTGCCATGCGAGCTTATCTTCCATAATGGCAAGAACTTGCAGAAGTGCATCAATCAATACATCGAACTTTGGGGCTTGGAGGCAGACTTCCAGAAATGGGTAGAGACATGCTGCCCCATCTACAACACGCTCGTTGACCGCATTGTGTCGGGTGCTCCCACCGACGACGAACAGAAGCAGTTTGAGGAGCGCATCAATGCAGCTGCCAGCACAGCAAGCCAGCCCATCTTCGTCAAGGCAGAGCCTTATCACCTCTGGGTCATCGAGGCTCCCGAGGCTGTACGTGCCGAACTGCCCTTGCGATGCAACGATTTCAACATCATCTTCACCGACGACGAGCATCCTTACCACGAGCGCAAGGTTACCCTGCTCAACGCACCTCACACCGTGATGTCGGCACTGGGCACCGAACTTGGACTTGAGACGGTACGCGACTGCATGATTCACCCCACCCTGGGTCCCGACTTGCAGAAGATGATGAACGAGGAACTCATTCCCACCTTGTTGCCCATGGGCTTCAGCAAGGAGGAACTCGATGCCTATGCACACGACATCACCGACCGTTTCCTCAACCCCTTCCTGCATCATCGCCTCAGCTCCATTCGCCTCAACGCCATCTCCAAGTGCAAGGCTCGCCTGTTACCTTCTATGGAGCGTTACTTCGAGCTTAATGGCACTATGCCCACCATGCTGACAAAAGGTATCATGTCAAACATCCGATTAGAATGATCATCAACGAAAAAGATAACGTAGAGATTCTGCTGCAGTCAGAGGACGGCATTCCTGCAGGGCACAAGCGTGCCTTGCGCCCCATTGCCGAGGGTGAGAACATAATCAAGTATGGCTACCCCATCGGTCGTGCCACCCGCACCATACTGCAGGGGGAATGGGTGAACGAGCATAACATCAAGACTAATCTTGAAGGTACGCTGGAGTATGCCTACCACCCTCTGCCTGCACAGGATAAGCAGCAAGTCCACAATGGCGAAGCCACCTTCAAGGGGTATCTTCGCCACAACGGACTTGCAGGCATACGCAACGACATCTGGATCATTCCCACCGTGGGTTGCGTTGCCTCGCTGGCACAGCGTCTGGCCAATGAGTTTCAACGTGCCACCGACTATCCCACCCTGACATTCGCCCACACCTTCGGTTGCTCACAACTGGGGTGCGACCACGAGCAGACACGACAGATTCTCTACTCGCTCATCACTCATCCCAATGCGGGTGGTGTGCTGGTGCTGGGACTGGGTTGCGAGAACAACCAGCTCTCTACCTTGCGCGAGATGCTCGAGGGCAAGATAGATGCCTCGCGAGTGCGTTTCCTTGAGGCACAGAAGGTGCAGGATGAGTATGCCGAGGGCATGAAGCTTCTGGGCGAGATACACGAGGCAGCAAGGCAAGACGTACGTGTGTCTCTGCCTCTGCACATGCTTCGCATCGGACTGAAGTGCGGGGGTTCCGACGGATTCTCCGGCATTACCGCCAACCCCCTGCTGGGACGCCTCTCCGACACGTTGGTAGAGCAAGGGGCTACCACTATACTCACCGAGGTGCCTGAGATGTTTGGCGCAGAAACGCTTCTCATGGACCGCTGTATCGACGAGCCTACCTTCCAGAAGACAGTCAAACTCATCAACGACTTCAAGGAGTATTACCTCTCACACAACCTTCCTGTGGGCGAAAATCCCTCGCCAGGCAACAAGGCTGGTGGCATCAGTACCCTGGAGGAGAAGTCATTGGGATGCGTGCAGAAAGGTGGAAGTGCGCCCGTCAAGGACGTACTCGAATATGGCGAACAGCTCAAGACACAGGGGCTTAACCTGCTCTGTGCTCCAGGCAACGACCTCATCGCCAGCACAGCTTTGGCTGCCTCTGGCTGTCAGATGGTGCTCTTCACTACCGGACGTGGCACTCCATTTGGTACTTGCGTGCCTACTCTCAAGGTCAGCACCAACAACGAACTGGCCAGTCAGAAACCTCATTGGATTGACTTCAACGCAGGATGTCTGCTCACAGGTACATCATGGGAGGAGGCTACGCAACAGCTTCTTCAGCTCGTCATCGACACAGCCAGCGGCATTGCCTCTTGCAACGAGCAAAGTGGCTATCACGAGATTGCCATCTGGAAGAACGGAGTCACATTATAGTTTCTACTTAGTGATGATTAAATAATTGAAGTTTCCCACCCCTTTGGGCTGCTGAAACTTAGGAAGTTAAAGGGAGTTAAAGGAAGTTCTTCTGCACTTTGTGCGAAGCGTCACCCTAACGGGATGCGAGCGATCGCTCCGCCGTCGCTTAGGAAGTTAAAGGACTTTTGACAGCGGTCAAAAGTAATACGTTTGCTATATGCATACAAGCAGCAGGACTTTTTTTTTTCACCGCTGTCAATACTCCTTTCGCTCAGCGTGCATTTAGGCCGATGCTTTGCTCGCAAAGAACTTCTTTAACTTCATTAACTTCCTAATAACATAGCCGATGATTGATTTCATTCTACTCGCCCTATCAGCTCTCCCACTTTATTAAGAGCCAGGAAGTGATAGCGCATGGATGAGCGCGTTGCCATGGGGCTTTTTCGATATACAGCCTCCACTATCATCTGGTTGTCAAACACCTCTGGGTATGGCTCTATCAGCAATAGTCTTCCAGCAGCACATGCATCAAAATATACACCACCTGGTTTGAAATAACGTTCATGAGGTGCGCCTTCCGGTGGGAAACCGTCTTTCAGCATTACAATCAGTGGCATCTCGGCCTCACGCAAACGTCGGCAGACCATCTTCTCTCCCTCGCTAATTGCAGAGGTAATGCTCACCACGCCCTGCTGAGCATTGCTAAGCCATGTTTTGTAGTGTTGCTCCAATTCCTCGGCAGTGATAGACCTTGAGCATTGTATATGCTGCTTCAGAGGGAAGTTCAGTAGAAACAGATTGCCAAGGGCTCGGAAGCGCCAGGTATGAGTGTGATTTTCCTTATCTACGAAAGTCCAACACAGGTCATTTCGCAGTTTGAAGAGGTCAGGATTATGGCGCTTTAGCCATAGGCGGCAGGGGTTGTCTTTAACGTAGTGTATCATGCGGTCAAGTTGCCCTTCGCAATGCAGTATTCGCTCATGGTAGCCTGCAGGCATGTACTCCCAGATACTGCCACGTGTCGCAAAAATGCGACAGAACTGCACAAGCACTTCCTCACTGGCCCATCCGTGCACTCCTCTGCATTGCTCGTACACTCCTCTGCCTTGCTCGTGCATTCTACTGCCTTGCTCGTGCACTTCACTGCCCTTCTCGTGCATTCCTCTGGCATTATTGCCAGAGCAAAAGCACTCCCTCTTGTACCACGAGGTGCAGGCGCTTTTGAAGCTGCGCACCACCTCGCCTATGCTCTTGGGCATTGGCTCCAGCACCTGAATCACCCCATGCAGATGGTCGGGCATCACCCTCACAGCAAGCACCTTGAGCTTTACCCCCTTCTTTTCATAAAAGGCAGGCAACCCTCGGAAGCACTTATCCACATACTCTCCGAGACGACTATAAACCACAAAGGCTTCTTCCTCATTATTTCCCGCAAGGGTGCCCAGGATGGGCTGTCGGCCTTCTATAGCAAGTGTAATATGGTAGATGGCACGTCCCTTGTAGTCCCACAGATTTTCACGATGATGGCGGGTGGTATCAGTATCACACCGCCACCCTACACCATCTATATATTTTGCCTTACCCTGTGTCATTGTTCTAGATCGTCATCTTCCTGAGGGAGATGTTCAGAACTTGTTAAGGCTGATGGATGAGGAATCATATCCATCATCTCCAGCAAGCAATCGTTGCCAATTATACAATTACCATTGCGAATGAGATGTGACTTTGACAAAAAGGCATATACCATAGCCATAGTCTGCGCATCCTCATGGCCATCGAGTGCATAATCGACTACGGTTGTGAAACAAAGACGTCGATAGTACTCAAACACGTTGTTGGGAATAATGGAGTCTCTCGAAAGACCGAAGTATTCCTGTTGGGCAAGACATCGCCACGTCAGCCAAAGACGGGGAAGCAGGTCACAGTACTGGCCACTTCTCATCAGTTTCTGCATAGCCTCTAGAGTCCACATTCCATAAAACGCATTCTGCGCACTCCACAACACCAATACGCACTGACTACGAAAATCAGATGCACCCATCAAGGCATCAAGCCATTTTTGAGGTCCTTTTCCCAGCAACGAATCAGAGATTCTTGCATATTCCAGGCTATCGGCATCCTTGTAGATGGCCATACTCGTCAATTCTTCCTGGTAATCAGGATCTGCAAAAATATGTTTCTCATAAATCTCCTTATGTAAAATGTTAATATATACATAAAAGTTGTTCTCCTCATCGCATTCCGCCGCATGCTCTATGCACCACACTACGCCATCACGCATGCAAACCACCTTATCGTGCAAGTCTTTGTTAGCTATGCAGTCAACATTGAGCGACTTTATGCTGGCAAGCACAGAGGTAGAATCCGCACCCTCTTCACTTATAAACAAGGCACGCTCCCACACCTCATAGTCAGACCACATGCACAAAGAAGCTTCAAAACTGTTATAGACGTCTTGTACATCCTTTAGAAAATTGCTTTTTGCCTTACTGCATTGGGGCAGTTGTATAGCCCAACCCGACAGGCAGCATAAACCCTCATCATCCACGCTACGCATTACGCCTTCGGTAAGAAAGGCTGATATGATACTGTCACATACACTATCTTTCAATTCTTTAGTTCCTTTCTCATATCTTGCATGCAATGACTTCAAATCCGAGAAATTGACTTTTTCCGAATCTTTACGCGTAAGCTTCGACGAACAGGCTGACACAGCGAAAGCAAAGACTACCAACAACCAACAAACTTTTTTCATAACTTTAACTTAGCATTTTTAACGGGACACTTATTTATCTGCCGCAAAGATACATAACTTCTTCGAAATATAAAAATTCAGGCATCATAATATCCGGCATAATGTACGAATTAACCCGTTGCAAGGCACGAAATGTAATGTTTTTCTTACAACTGCTTGGCATTTTCGTCAAAAATGTGTAAATTTGCAGCGTTTTAAAAAAGATTATTGTTCCTCCAAATTTAGTTTATGAATATCCTGGCACATACACTTTGCGTTTCGCTCATGGCTCATAGCCACGGGCTGCATGGCATATATGGTGTAGGGGGGGTAATCATAAGGGATTAAATAGTTACAACTTACAACGAACATACTGACCCATTACAAATGCTCTGTGGAGTGTTTGTGATGGGTCATTCTATTTTCGTGTCCAGAATCGACAAGAGATTATAGCAAAACAAAAACATAAAATTATGAAAACAAAACAATCATTATTCCGAAGCCACGTCATCACAAGGATGTTCGTGCTTCTCGTGGCCCTGTTTGTCATGCAAGGGGCAAAGTCGCAAACCACTTACAACTTAGGGCAGATGGTTTACAAACTCTATTCAGATGGTCATGCCGAAGTGGCGGGCTTCAGAAGCGGATACGCATCTACCACGAGCATTGTCATCCCTGCAAGCCTCACTGTAGATAGCAAGAAATACCTTGTAACAAAGATTGCAGAAAATGCTTTCAAGAATAACACCTCGCTGCAAACCGTGACATACGCCTATGGTGATACAAACTATAACCTGACCACGATCGGAGATTTTGCATTTCAAGGTTGTATTAACCTTACCGTGTTTGGCCCAAATACGAGTGCAGAGGGTATCCGATTCCCCAAGACGGTTGAAGAAATTGGAAGGGGAGCATTTAGTAATTGCTCATCCATAAAAAGTGTGACATTCCCTGCAACAAGTAAATGTACATCTATTGGTCAAAATGCTTTTTATGACTGTGGTGCAACGTCCATCAATGTACCTGCCCTCGTGAATAGCATTGACTATGGTGCATTTAGTACAGGAGGAGAATGTACCGTTACCTTCAATAATGCAGATTGGGTAGCTCAGGAAGGTAAGTCTCATCTTATAGGTGATAACCAAAATAGAATTTTTGATGGCAAACAAAAGGTGACATTCGGCCCTAATGTTACCACGATAGGTTCAAAACGTTTTTGGAATGAAATTATGAAGGAAATCATAATACCCAATACTGTTCTTAATGTTGTTCAAAATGCTTTCTACAAATGCTATTTTGAAAAATTAACCCTCAACATAGGTAACGATCATATAATGAATATCTTCAATACATCTTCATTTACGGAATGTAGTGGTTCACTACTTGTCATCAATGCAGATGAGATTAGCAGTTATAAACATGGGTTATTTTATAATATCCAATTCAGCACATGGACGGTAAATGCCAAAAAGATAGGTGGATTACTTATCGAAGATAATGAATACATTCAGACGCTCGAAATCCCCAACCTGGAACAGTTTGAGGGGCAGATATTTGCTAACTGCCCCAACCTGAGCACCATCAAGGCAAACGAAAGCCGATTCAAGGTGATGGCTCCTGCCAAATACCCAGAATCGAAAGCCTTCTATTCTGCTGACGGAACAGTGCTCTATACAGCTTTGCCCCAGGTGCGTAACATCCGTCTGCTGCCTCAGTGTGCCATGATTCACGGAGAGGCATTCAATCCTGAGTATCATACCGTGATGGATGCGCGCGACTTGGAGCACACCCCTACCCTCACAGGTGGAAGCTCTTCCAAAGTGCCTGCCTTCGTGCTGGTACCTGCCGATAAGGCATCGCGCTATGCCACTTTTGCCAGCGCTGGAGCCGAGATAGTAGAGACCTCAACCGGAAAGCAGTTTGATGCCAATGGCGATGGAGTAATCAGCATTGGCGACGTGGCATGGGTGGTGAACAAGGTGCTTGGCAAGGCTACCATCAACGATGCCGACTTTGTGGACCTTGGCTTGCCCAGCGGTACGCTGTGGGCAAAGATGAATCTGGGTGCAAGCAGCGAATCGGCTCTTGGCAACAACTATCAGTGGGGTGACACAAAGCCTTGTAACAATACGGCTTCACTGAACAACTATTGCTGGTATGATGCCGTTGCGCTCAAATACACAAAATACAATGACACCGACCACCTCCTTATCATGGACGACAAGGACGATGCTGCCGTGGTGGCAGGAAAGGGACGCATCCCAAGCAAAGAACAATTTGCCGAACTTTTTGATAAATGTACAATATCTACCGAAAGAATTAACTATGTTGATTGCTATCGTTTGAAAGGACCGAACGGAAATGAATTGGTTCTTCCAAGCATCTTTTATAGTACAAACACTCTTTTTAATATGAATACCCCAATAGTTGTAATGGGTGGTAATGTGGAACGCTTTGTGGGTCGCGAGTCAAAATATCCTATTCGTCCCGTAAAGTGATTTAGCATAAACATCAGCATACGGAAAAACACTCTTGCAGCAAAAAGCAGAGGTGCAGCATGCAAAGTGGAACAAGCATGCTCCACACCACATAAGGACTGGTACTCGACAAAAGTATCAGTCCTTTTATATAACAAGTTTGTTATCGTATCATCATTCTTATTCACCCTCGCGATTTTGGGGAACATAATGTGACTTTCTACGCAACTTGCGCAATTGCGCAAAAGTGCACATCCTGCCCAAAAAGGCTCATCCTTGATCAGATTACTAACAGGTTAAGTTGTCAAGACTTTTACTCATCCTGTAGTGTTCCCGATATCAACCCGATATATTCCCGATATCAACCCGTTACATTCCCGATGGTATTCGTGCCGATGAAAAAGGCGTATGGCACTACTTTATGGCTTGGTAGTGTAAAGAAAATTGTATGCCCTTACGCAAAAAATATAAAAAAAAACACCCTCGGGAATGAATCCCGGGGGTGCAAATGTATGTTAGTAAATCAAGATTTACTTGAACAACAGAGGAGCAACGGTGTTCAATGCACGACGCCAGGTGAGGAACTCATGAGCGGTGCCATCGCTGACGTGACCTACTGCATTGTAGCCAGCAGCCTTGAGGTCGGCAGCAGCCTTGTTGATGCCAGTGGGGTTCTCCTTGCTACCAGTGCTCATGAACATAAGCTTGGGCTGGTCAGCCTTAGAGAGCTTGCCAATCTCCTCAACGCTATAGGTACCACCGCTGAACAGACCCCAGTAACCGAATACCTGAGGACGGTTGAGGGTGATTGAGTGAGTCTCCATACCACCCATAGAAAGACCACACATAGCACGGCTGTTGCGCTTAGCAATGGTGCGGAAGTTCTTGTCGATGTAAGGAATCAACTCGTCGCAGAGAACCTTCTCGAAGCCATCCTTTACGTTGAAGCCACCCAGACCACCGATGCGGGTGCCATTGGTCATACCATAGGTCATAACCACGATCATGGGCTGGCACTTGCCATCAGCAATCATGTTGTCCATGATGATGGGAGCCTTACCCTGAACAGGCCATGAGGTCTCGTTCTCACCCCAACCATGCTGGAGGTAGAGTACGGGATAACGCTTAGTGGGATTCTTAGCATACTCTGCGGGGAGATATACGTAAGCGGGACGCATCTGCTCACCCTCAACCTTGCTGGGGAAGTAAACCAAAGAGGTCTGACCATGAGCAATGTTGGTACGCATAGCGTAGAAGTCCTTATCGTCGTTGGTGGGAACCTCCACACCAGCCTGCCACTGTGTACCACCATAGTAGAAGTTGGTACCGGGGTCAACCACGGTTGCACCGTCGATCTTAAGAGTGTAGTAGTGGAAACCAGGATCCTCGGGAGTCATGGTAGTACCAATCCAGCTGCCGTCCTGTTGCTTCTTGAGCATGGTACCCTTCATGGCACCACCGTGACCTGCAGAAGCGGTGATAGACTTAGCATTGGGAGCTACTACGCGGAAACGAACATAACCCTGAGAGTTAACCTGAGGATACTCCTGACCGGGCTGACAAGTCTCAGAGGGCTTGAAGTCTTCCTTGATAACAGCATTGTCGATAGAGGGATCGAAGTCACGAACTACATTATATACGTTCTTCTTCTTGAGGTCCTTGTCGAAGAGCAAGGGATAGTTGTTGGTACCTACCCAAGAATCGCGGTCGCTGACGTTCCAGAAGGTAACGCAGTCGATCTTCTTGTGATGACGACGGAGAACGCGGAAGAAACGGTCGTACTGAGCCTCCTGCATCTGCTTCTGCTCCTGAGTTACAACCTGACCCTCGTTGCGGTCCATATTGAGCTGACCACCCATCTGCTCGTTCACACGGATATCGAGCTCGGTAACGTGGATGTGGTCAACAATCTCCTCATACTTCTTCACAGCAGCCTCCATCTCGTCCTCAGAAGGACCATAGATGTTGTAGTGAGCCTGCATACCGATACCATCGATGGGCACACCCTGTGACTTGAGGCGCTTAACCATCTCATAGATGCGGTCACGCTTCTGAGGATCGCACTCGTTGTAGTCGTTGTAGAACAAGAGAGCCTTGGGATCAGCCTCGCGAGCATAGATAAATGCCTTTGCGATGAACTCATCGTCACCACAGATCTGGTAGAAGGTAGAGTTACGCAAAGCCTGGTTGCCACCATCGGCAATAGCCTCGTTGACAACGTCCCAGCAGTAAACTACGTCCTTGTAACGATTTACCACGGTGTGGATGTGCTCACGCATACGCTGGAAGAGAACCTCCTTGCTTACGAGCTTGCGGCCCTGCATCTGGTTGCCACCACGACGCTGGCCACCCTGACCAAACTGGCCCTGGGGACGCTGACCACCCTGACCAAAGCCGGGGAAACCCTGACCACCGGGGAAGCCCTGACCAAACTGACCCTGAGCGGGAGCCTGACCACCATTCTTCTTGGCAGCCTTCTCAGCCTCCTTCTTAGCCTTAGCCTCGGCCTTCTCCTGTGCCTTCTTCTCGGCAGGAGTCAACTCCTCGTAGAACATCCAGTTAGCAAACTGGCTGTGCCACAACAGACAGTGACCACGAAGCTTGATACCGTTCTTACGAGCGAAGTCGGCAATCTTGTCAGCACGGCTCCAGTCGTACTCACCGGGACCCTTGCAAACCTCTCCGGGCTTGAAGTCGTTCTCGGCAGTCATACTGTTGTACTGCGAGGTAATGATTGCAATCTCATCAGGATTGCTGATGTTGCGCTGGTTTACAGCCACACCAATCATGAAGTAGTCCTTGTAGGCATCCTTCAGAGTCTTAGTGTCGGGTGCCTGCTGACGAGGACCGAACTGTGCACTTGCTGACAAGGAGAACAGAGCACCTGCAGCAAGCATCGCAATTTTTTTCATAATTCCGATTGATTTTTGGTTAATAAATTATTATATTGATTTCTTTTATATAACAAGTTTGTTATTTCAACATTTCTTCCTCTCAAGGGGTTATGAGGAGGATTTTTTACTTTTTCATGCGACCACGCCAGAGGGCAGTCATATCCTCAAGAGTCTTACCTTTGGTCTCGGGAACAAGCTTCCATACAAAGATGGCTGCGAGGACGCAAATCACTCCGTAGAGGCCATAGGTGAACCAGTAACCCAAACCATTGGCCATAGGTACGAAAGAGGTAGAGACAATCCAGTTGAAAATCCACTGGAAGGCTACAGCGATGGCTACAGCAGCGCCACGGATGGTGTTGGGGAAGATCTCGGCAATGAGTACCCAGCAGATGGGACCCCATGAGAACATGAAGCTGGCTGAGTAAATCATGATGCTAATCATACACATCAATTGCATGTTCTCGTTACCGAAGGTGCATGCCACACCAATGGCACCAATGGCCATGCCCAGACTGCCGACGATGAGCAGAGGCTTGCGACCCAGTTTCTCGACGGTGAAGATGGCCACGCAGGTAAATGCCAGGTTGACAACACCATTGAATACCGTGAGCACCATGGGATTGTCGAAGCCCATTGACTCATAGATACGGGGAGCGAAATAAAGAACGGCATTGATACCTACAGCCTGCTGGAACACTGAGAGCATGATGCCCACGAACACGCAGAGCATACCGTAAGTCATCAGTTTCTCGGTCTTTACGGTCACGGTCTCCTTGATTTCCTTCAGGATGGTCTTAGCCTTGGTCACACCGTTGATCTTAGCCAGAATGCCTTCTGCCTCGGCATCCTTACCTATAGATGCAAGGTAGCGGGGAGTCTCGGGCACAAAGCAGATGAGGAAGGCAAAGAGTCCGGCAGGAACCATCTCTGAACCGAACATATAGCGCCATCCTGTCTCAATGCTCCAGGCAGCCTCTTCGCCATTGAGGATGGTATTGACACCCTCGCCCAAACTATGGATGGCAGGAGCCACATGGTCGCCCAGGATAAAGAAGTTGACAAAATAAACGACCAACTGACCGAAGATGATGGCAAACTGGTTCCAGCTGACCAACATACCGCGGATGTTTGAAGGTGCAATCTCACCAATGTACATAGGACAGACAGCCGAAGCCAGACCTACGCCAATACCACCAATGACGCGGTAGATGTTGAAGACGATGAGAAGGCTCATGTTGGCCTCACCCTTGGGAAGAATCATAGACTCGGGTGACATAGAACCCCATGCTGAGATGAAGAACATCACACCGGCAAAGATAAGGCTGCGCTTGCGGCCCCACTTGGATGCCAGCATACCCGACATGGCCGAACCGATGATACAGCCGATAAGGGCACTTGAACTGGTAAATCCATGCCAGAAGTCTGTGTACTTGAAGTCTTCAGCACCCATAAAGAATGCTTGCAATCCTTTTTCTGCACCTGATATTACAGCGGTGTCATAACCGAAGAGCAATCCGCCCAATACGGCTACAAGAACAATGGAAATAAGGTAGGCTTTGCTGCCTTTTTCTTGGTTTTTCATTTTTTTTATTATGTTATGTTAGTTTAGTTTCGATGCACTTTTTGTCACGCAAAGGTACAAAAAATCATAGATTATATCCTGTTTATTGTCTGTCAATATGCGGTAACATTAAGTTTTTCGACAAAGTTTGTTTCATTATTGACATTAAAAAAGGTAAATGGTTTAATAGAAAAACACTTTTTTTATAACAATTCAACAAAATTGCCATACTAATGGCGAAGGAAGAAAACTCGGGAAGGCCCTCATAAGTGAAAAGTAAATAGTGAATACTGAATAGTGAATAGCAAAAAAATAGTTGCGCTGTGGGGAAAACGGACCAAGAAAGTCAAGGAGGAGGAGGAGAATTCCGGAAAACACCGGATTGTCTGGAAAACCTGGAAACTCCGGGAACAACCCAACGACCCAACGAACACAACAAACCAACAGACCCAGCGAGCCAAAAAAACCACGCCAGCCAATTATACATTGTGAATTGCGCATTATGAATTATAGAAAACTTTGCGACTTTGCGTTCCACCAAATCACAGCACAGCCAATTCTTCTTTCTTCATTGTGAATTATGCATTGTGAATTATATATTATAATGTAGTACTATATGAAAACTCAAACATCCAACACGAGTCAACTTGAAAGAAAAGCACGAGACATATACAATAAGACGTCTAACCTACAAGAAGTTAGACGTCTTAAAGTTGTGACTCCGATGGGATTCTAACCCATGACACACAGAACCGGAATCTGTTGCTCTATACAACTGAGCTACGGAGCCATTGCACATAGCACAAGAAGCACAAATGCAGTTGCAAAGTTACGAAAAAAAATAAGATAATAGAGTTTTGAGCATGGAATTTTCGGAAAAACAAACATAAAACTTGAACAAAAGTGAAGAAAAAGCAGAAAATGAGTATCAAATTGACAAAATATCAGGGCAAAACATTGACACTTTAACAAATATTTTGTAACTTTGCAGCGCAAGAAAATATAAAAACAAAAACAATCATGAGCAATTTGTTAAAACCAAGTGGGTACAAGGCCATTCTGAACCTGAAAGAGACAGAACTTGCCATCAAACACATAAAAGATTTCTTTTTGCAGAGTTTGAGCACCGAACTCAGACTTCGTCGTGTGACTGCCCCACTCTTCGTATTGAAAGGACTGGGTATCAATGACGACTTAAATGGCATAGAGCGTCCTGTAGCTTTCCCCATCAAGGACATGCAGGAGTCAATGGCTGAGGTTGTACATTCATTGGCAAAATGGAAGCGTCTGACCTTGGCAGAGTACAGCATCTGTCCTGGTTTTGGCATTGTGACTGATATGAACGCTATCCGTGCAGACGAGGAGCTGGATAACATCCACTCATTGTACGTTGACCAGTGGGACTGGGAGCGCACCATGACTGCCGAGCAGAGAAACATTGCTTTCCTTAAGAAGATTGTCAACAAGATCTATAGCGCCATCCTGCGCACTGAGTTCTACATCTGCGAGACATATCCCCAGCTTGAGCACTTCCTGCCTGAGGATGTTCATTTCATCCACTCTGAGGAACTGGTCAAGATGTACCCCGATATGACTCCCAAGGAGCGCGAGGATGCCATCTGCAAGAAATATGGTGCCGTGTTCATCATGGGCATTGGTGGCAAGCTGAGCGACGGCAAGGAGCATGACCTCCGTGCACCCGACTACGATGACTGGTCAACTCCCAACGAGGATGGCTTTGCTGGCTTGAACGGTGACCTTCTCATCTGGTATCCCGTTCTGGATCGTAGTATCGAGCTCTCATCTATGGGTATCCGTGTGGACAAGGCTGCTCTGCTCAAGCAGTTGCAATTGCAAGGCAAGGAAGAGCGTAAGGAGTTGTACTTCCACAAGCGCCTGCTCAACGACCAATTGCCTTTGTCTATCGGTGGTGGCATCGGACAGAGCCGTTTGTGCATGGTATTGCTCCACAAGGCTCACATCGGTGAGACACAGAGCAGCATCTGGCCTGAGCAGATGCGCAACGAATGCCACGAGGCTGGCATGATGCTCATCTAAGCACATAATAATTATAAAACACATAGCCGTAGCAGAAAAAGGGTTGCATCACAAGTGGGTGCAACCTTTTTTAGTTCATAGTTCATAATTCATAGTCTTTTGTGTAGTTTCTTAGTTCTCAGTTCATAGTTCATAATTCACGGTTGTCGTTCTTTACAGCTGCTGCAAGTGGTAATATCTGTCTTCTTTGAATTCAAATACTCGACAAGTCAACTTTTACACTAAAGACTATGAACTATGAACTATGAACTGCGAACTATGAACAAAAAAATGGCACCACTCCAAAGAGCAATGCCATTATTTTCGATTTGAGGATTGAATCAAATCAAATTACTGAGCAGGAGCTTCAGCGGGAGCCTCTGCAGCAGGAGCAGCCTCAGCTGCGGGAGCGGGAGCAGCATTCTGTGTAGCAGAAGTCTGGGGAACACCAGGCATGTTGTTAGGATTAACAGCCTGCTGGGTAGCATCCTGCTGTTCGATAACCGAACCACCAGCCACCTTGTTGCTGGGCAAAGCAAAAACGGTGATGACGCTCAGCACAACCATAGCGCCAGCCAACCACCATGTAGCCTTCTCCACGAAGTCGGTAGTCTTGCGAACTCCAAGCAAAGAATTGCTCTCTGAAAAACCACTTGACAAACCACCACCTTTAGACTCCTGCACGAATACGATTACGCACATCAGCAAGGCAGCAATTACAATCAAAATTACAATTGTAGTGTACAACATTGTTTTTTAAGTTTAATTTATTATTTTTGTTATTTTTTCGTCTTGGCAGCCTGATTATTGGCTATAATTTTCTCAAGAAAACGTATTTGGTCTGCAAAGTAACGATTTTTTTTCGGATATTTCAAGCGAAGATCCCTAATAATTTCAATTGCACGCTCAAATTTTCCTTGTTTTATATAAATTTTAGCCAAAGTTTCAGTAAAGGCACCTTCTTGATGGCTATTATTCACGTCAAGAGAAGGTTTTTGCAGTTCATTGTCACTCTTCTCTTTCAGTCGAATCCTTTTATCGCCATGTTGCTCGATAAAGAGAGTAAGTCGGTCCTTTTGAGCGGGTTCATTTTCCTCATTTTCGGGTGTGGCTGTAGGAGTCGAAGCCACACTCTCAACAGGGGCTTTCTCGACAGCAGAATCTGCCTTTGCAGCATTCTCTTCAGCACGCAACTGAGCCTGCCTTTCCTGTTCCTCCTCCATCATATATCCGATGTAATCCACCGAGGCACTAATCCTGCCTTTGTGCAACGGTGCTGGAGACGAAGCGTCCTGAGAAGCCACGTTGTCAAGAAACGTAGTGACAAGGTTGATCATACGATCATCGCTGTTCGACTCAGAGTCGCTATTCAGACGTGGATTAGGCTTGCGAGAGAGAGTGGCACCACTCAAAGCAGAAGTCTCATCAGCAGACTTGGGTCGCATACGGTCATGTTCCAACATATTGAACACCGTGGCTCGTGAAGGAAGATACAGCGAAGCACGACGCAGTTCTACATTATACTGAGAATCTCGCAGCAGGAAAAGTTCACGAAGCAAGGCAACACGAGCCAGATGGTAAAACGGGTATCGCTCCACCAATGCTTTCAGCTCGTCCAATTCAGTTCTACTGATCCGTGTATTGCACTTTATAAGACCTATGAGATAACTCTGTTTCGTTTGCATGGCAATAATATAGGTTACCAATTAGCTACTGTGGCATTGAAAATCTGATCTGTGATGTCTTTCGTCATCTGAGTCACCAGTTCTTCCTGCACACTCACCAATTGCTGTGTAGCAGGGTAATCGGCCGTGGCAGAGAATTGCTTTTCAAAGTCTTCCTTATGATTGGCGTTGTTGGTGAAACGCACGTTCACCGTCATCTTCAGCTGAACCTGTGAACTGTAGCCATCGCTTGAAATACCCTTGTTGAACTGGTCAAAGCCGGTAATCTCGCCAGCCAATTGCAGGTCGCCTCCACGTTTCACCAATCTCAACTTGGTTTGCTGGGCAAAGATGTCTGTCAGTTTGTTCTGGAATATGCTCTGCATAGGAGCCCATACATAAGCACTTCGTATGGGGAAATTATCTATCTGTATGGTCTTAGTCTTGGTATAATCGATGCTGGCACCATTGAACTTGTAGAAATCGATGGAACAAGCGGCCAGCACGCACGACAGCATGCACACACAAGCCACCGACAGCAGCTTTACGGTTGAAGCTATATCCCAATACTTTTTCATACACCTATTCATCCAAACCGTAATCACTTATCTTTCTGTATAACGTACGTTCGCTGATGCCCAAATCCTTGGCCGCAAGCTTACGGCGGTTGCGATTACGCTTCAGAGCCTCCACAATGGCGCGTTTCTCCATACGGCTCAGGTTCAGGTCACTCTCCTCGTCGAGCAACTCTGCATCGGCATCAGCGTCGGTGAAATGAGAGGCAGGAGCCTCGTAGTGCGAAGACGAATCCACATAGTGAGAGGTAGAATCCACATAACGCGAGGGAGAATCAGTATAGTGAGGAGTAGCCTCGGCATAGTTAGCCTCCTCATCGGCGTTCTTCGCCACATTGACACCACTGACTGGCAATACTGCATTGACGTGCGTTACCACGCTGTTCAAGCCATCCTGAATGGCAGGAAGACTGGGTTGCTGAGGAGCATCGAGTATGTGTCCGTGTGAGAAACGGTCGTCGGCAGGATGGCCCATCTTATTCTCCTTGAGGGCCTTGACATCATTTGCCAGTTGGTTGAGCATAGCAAAGATGATGGTACGCTCCTTCTCATAATCAAAACGACTGGAAGAGGGAGCCTCAAGAGTAGCCATCTCGGTAGAGTCACCATTGGGCACCACACCATACAAGCGCAGTACCTCGGGAGTCACCACGCGATCTTCTCTCTGCAGGATGCTCATCTGTTCGGTAATGTTGCGAAGTTGACGGATATTGCCCGGCCACTTGTACGACATCATAACCTGCTCTGCCTCAAGGGTAAGACGAATAGGCGAACCAATGTTATACTTACGAGCCGTATCCAAGGCAAAGAACTTGAAAAGACGAATTACATCATCTCCACGTTCACGCAAAGGAGGCATCTTGATGCTAATAGTGCAAAGACGATAGTAAAGGTCCTCGCGGAACTTACCCTCGCGGATAGCTTTTTGCATCTTAACGTTAGTGGCAGCCACAATACGCA
>JAZLKL010000052.1:0-12049 GCA_045597585.1 Bacteroidaceae bacterium
TATCGGGAATGTATCGGGAAGACAAGACCCCTCCCGTACCCCCTCTCTTCTGTCCCTCGAACTTAGCATGGGCATAGGTTGTAGGACACTAAGTGATGATAAAAAAATTAACCAAAAATTCCAAAAATTCTCTCATTTGACTTTGATATATAGCGCAAATTGCTTAACTTTGCACCCGAAAACAAAAAATGAAAACAATACTATCATGAACACCGTCAAGAAAATACGCCGTTCCTTCCTTGCCACAGCCATGATGCTGGGCGCCTGTGCACTCACCTCATGCGATGACGACAACGTAGTGGCCCTGCAACTGCAAGGCGAATGGTATGGCGACTTCGGCATGCACTATTCGGGTAAGAACAGCTACGATGAAATCATCACCTGGGAATGTACCGACACCTACTTGCAGTTCGACAATGCCTTCTTCGCCGTGGCCAGCGGCTACTGCAAGCAGGTAGATTACTACCCCGAAAGCAAGCGAGGATGGGCAGTGGACCGCTATGGCAACCGCTTCAACTACAATGAGCCCTGTCCCTACGAGTACATCTACCACTATGTGAACTTCAGCATCAAGGATGGCGTCATCAGCTTTAAGTATAAAAACGAGAAAGACTGGAGCACGGTGGTGCAGGACTACAACGTCACCTCATCGGTCTTCAGCGGACACTTTGCCGACACCGGTGCTTCCTTCAGCCTGAAGAGCGTGAAGAAGGGCGATGCGTGGTGGGAGAACTACTGCAACAAGTACAACTACATCAACGACCACTACTACGAGCGCGGCAGGATGTACGTAAAGGCAGAGAACGCGCTGGACGGATTGGTTGCCCACGAGGCCGTGAAGCGTGCCGACGGCTTCACGCTGTGCGTCACCGAGCAAGGCAACACGCTGGTGGACAACCCCGAGAACCCCAGCATGGCCGTGGTGCTGCGCAAGGGTGTTGACCCCCAAAGCATAGACCTCACCTCGCTGCACCCAGGCAACCGCCACAACGTGGCAGAGTGACGGGTAAGCAGGCCATAGGGAGGAAGCCCTTTCACAGAAAAGGGGTTTTCCTACGAGAAATGTGGGATTTTCCTTTGTAATACAACTAAAAGTGCCTACCTTTGCAGTAGATTTAAGAGACAAAAACAAAGTAATAATCCCTAAAACGACAAAAACATGAATACTTTCAAAAAAATACGCAATGCTTTCCTCGCTGCCACAGCACTCATACTGGGCGCAGGCTCACTCACCTCTTGTGACGATGACAACCGTCTGGCCATCAAGCTGAATGGCGAATGGTATGGTGACTTTGGCATGTACTTTACCGGCGTTGACCGCCGAACCGGCATTACCGTCACCTGGGAGTGTATGGACACCTACATGAACTTCAACAGCACGATTATGTACTCATCATACGGCTATTGCAAGCAGGTGGACGAATACCCCTTCCGCACCACAGGATGGTACCTTGACAGCTACGGCAACAAGCGCGTATGGAATGAGGCCTGTCCCTACAAGTACGTCTATCACTATGTGAAGTGGAACATCCACAACGGACTCATCAACTTCCACTACAGAGGAGAGTCAGAGTGGGACACAAGCATCTACGACTACAGCCTCAGCAACCATTACTTCAGCGGTTACTTCTCTGACACCGGCGCTCCCTTCCGCCTGGAGAGTGTCTATCAGGAAGACGGATGGTGGGAACCCTACAGCACTTCGGTTTACTATGACTACTACACCCGTGCTGCAAGCAGCGATAACGAGAAGCGTGCCGACGGCTTCACCCTTTGCACCACCGAGCAGGGCAACACCCTGGTGGACAATCCCGAGAACCCCTCTATTGCTGTCGTTCTTCGCGAAGGTGTTGATCCCAGCAGCATAGACCTCTCAACCATGAAGGTGGGCAACCGATACTCCATGCGCAACGTTACCGGGGTGAAATAAGTAGCCCGATAACCCAAAGCATAAGTGAAAAGTGACTTTTAGAAGAGATTCGAAAGGTCACTTTTCACTACGTTTTTCCAGGGTTGCCCGGAGAGTCCGGAATAACCGGTTTTCCGGATAATAGCTTTAATTACTCATCAACATAACAACTTATAACCAAATGATAAGCAGACTAAACAAAATAGCACTGATGCTGACTTGCATCATGATGCTATCACTACATGCAAAGGCAGATGTAACACCTACTAAACCCGAAGGAAATGGCATAGGCATATCCAGTACGCCTTATCTGGTCAGCAACCTGGCTGAGCTTCTCTGGGTGAAAAATCTAATGGCAAAGGACTACTACGACGGTGTAAACCGACTTGCCAAGAACGTATATATAAAACTGACGGCCGACATCGACCTCAGTCCCGTGTGTGGCCCCACCATTGGCAGCTGGGACCCTATTACATCATTCTGGGGCCAAATAGATGGCGACGGACATCAGATTACCAACCTCTACATCAACCGCACGGACGGAAAGACGGGTCAAGGCCTTGGATTTATTGCCTATACCGGCATTCATTTCGGTGACAGCGGCCGTATCCATGTCATTAAGAACCTGACGATATCGGGCAACGTGAAAGGCTATGGCTTCGATGGTGTAGGCATGGTGGTGGGTTCTGTGAACTTCGGAGCCATGACGATGGAAAACGTGACAGTTACAGGAACCGTAGAAGGCGACCAGAACGTGGGCGGCTTTGTGGGTACGAGTTATCAGTTCGGTCCTGAATTTGTTAATTGCACCAACTATGCTGAGGTCGTGGGTAGCAAGAACGTGGGCGGCCTCTGCGGCAAGGCTCTGAATGGCGGAACCGCTACAGGCTGCAAAAACTATGGAGCGATTAAATGGAAGAACAACTACACAGTAAGTTCTGGCTTTGGTGGCATCTTCGGCGAAAGCTACGGCATCGTCACCGACTGTATCAACAGCGGTACGATCGACGGTATGGGCGATTGCGGAGGTATCGTGGGCACAATGACCTACGGAGACATTGCCTACTGCGTCAACAATGGCAATGTATCAAGCAGCGGTGGCAATGCAGGAGGCATAGCCGGACTGGGCCATGCAGGCACCATCAAGCATTGCTACAACAACGAGGCAAGCATAGTCGGCTCACGGCCCGGTCTCATACTGGGTCGCGTGGATAGCCAGCTTTTCTACCAAAACGAGTGTGTGGGCAATGGTGGAAATGGCACCACATACTACAAGAAAGATTCCCCTACCCCAACCCCCAATTGTATCGGCACTTCATCCTACAGTGGAGGAGAGTTTTACGTGTTTACAGCTGAGGAAATGGCAAGTGGATATGCTGCCTACACCCTGCAGGGCAACGAGGAGAAGACCTACTGGGTGCAAGACCTTTCAGACCCAAAAAGCAAGCCTATGCTGAAGACTTCCGACCTGGACGACAACACCAACAGGGTGTATCTGGTAGGCGGCACATACAACTGCAGCAACCAGCTCGTTGGCAAGCTGGAGTATAGCAATGACCCCACACCTCACTTCCAATACATAAGTCACACATATAACGATGGCTTCTGCACCGTATGTGCATGCGGCATGGAGCCCACTCAGGTGGATGGTGTCTATCAGATAGCTACGGTGAGCCACCTCGCATGGTTTGCCCACCAGCTAAGGACAGAGAAGGAAGACATCAACGCCGTGCTGACTGCCAACATCGATATGACTCCCTACTACCAGAAGGGATACAAGTGGACTCCCATACCAAAATACAGAGGCCACCTCGACGGGCAGGGATATACCATCAGCCACTTCAGATGCGAGATGACGGGTGAAAAAACAGTCGGTTTCATCAAATATCTGAATTCAGGTGGAAGCTTATCCAACCTTACCATTGAGGGGCAGATAACCTGCGAATCCGACGCTGGTATGCTGGTGGGCTTAATGTGGAAGGATAAATCGGATGACGTCACCATCACTAACTGCTGCGCACGGGGAACCATCGCTGTTCAGTTCTCCCCAGAAAGCATCACTATACCCCGTGTTGCAGGAATTGCAGGATATGCCGATGACAAAAAGGCGTGCAAGATAGAAGGATGTACCAACTATGTCAACATCACCGCAAAGGGAAAATATGTCGAGATGTCTGGCATCTGTACCTATTTAGCCAAGATAACCCGCTGTACCAACTATGGCACCCTCGATGCCCAGGAAGTGGAGAACGACTACTCTGCCGGCATCTGTATCGATTATTGCGACGTGGATCATTGTGCCAACTTTGGCGAAGTAAAAGGAAACGAGCGTGTGGCTGGCATAACATACAGAAATACAACGGTCAACAGCAGTCTCAATGCTGGTAACATCAGCAGCAAGGTGTCAGGCGGAGTGGGAGCCATCTCTTATTATCCCCTCAGCAATACCTTCAGCAACATATACTATAGTACCTCAGTCAAGTACACCGAAGGTGGAACTGCCATAACCCCACGAGGCAACAGTGCCAATGGCGATTCCGGAAATGTGGGTACAGCCTACTATGGCCTGCCCGAGTCTGACTTTGCTGATGGCAGTATATGCCTAAAACTCAATCAGGACGCTGAGCATTTCGGTCAGCAGCTGGGCCACGATGCCTACCCCATACCTGGCGGCATGCGCATCTTCAGACACTATGCAGAAGTGTGCAACGGTACCGAATACCCCATCCCTGGCACCGAGTATCTCACCAACAGCGCAGAGGGACTCCATCGCCCCTATGGAAGCGAGGGACACCACTACATCGAGGAAGGCAGATGCGTAGGGCATTGCGGCATCATCGAGGCTCCCGTAAAGGACAAAGACGGATACTACACCATCGAATATGCTCCCCACCTGGTGTGGTTGAGCAACTATGTGAACTCTGCCGAATACAAGGCTAATCCCGAGACTGTACTGGCACGTCAGACTAAGAACATCAGCCTGAAAGAGTTTTGCCATCCCGCCAACGAGGAGACAGGAGAGACAGAACTCAACTGGGAGCCCATCGGCAAGAATGGCTTCATCGGCGAATACGATGGCGGCTCTCACTGGATTACAGACCTCTACATCAACAACAGCACAGCCAACTACCAGGGCCTCTTTGGCCAAGTAGGTGCTATGGTGGGCAAGAAAGCCCCCGACTTCACCACCAAACTGCATCACATCAAAATACACGGTAACATCACAGCCAACAACTATGTAGGCCTGATAGCAGGCTACATGAGCGTTGGTGAGATGTACATGTGCTTGACAGGACGATATTCTTCTCTCCCAGTGGTCAGAAGTAAGTCCAACAGCAGTTCAGGTACATTTATAGGCGGACTTGTGGGCAAGGCTGGTAGTACTGGTGGGGAGCCGAATTCAAGCATACACCATTGCTTTGTCGATAATGTCCATATTTACTCCGAAAGTACAAAAACCTACGGTTACGTGGGTGGCATCGTAGGTCGTTCATACTGGCCTCTCTCCTGTTGCCAGTCAACCGACATTACCATTGAGGCAAAGGGAACCAATCAAGTGGGTGGCATCGTGGGTAGCCTGGACATCAACCTTGCCTATGGCACGATGGGCCTCAGTGAGTGCGGAGCTACTGCTACTATAAAGGCAAAGGATAAGATAGGAGTTCTTGCTGGCCAAGTCACCTCAGCTTGCACGATAGAGAACTCATTCGCCAAAGTTACAGAAATAAGACCAACAACCCCATCAACTGCACAATATGTAAAGCCCACTGTAGGATACAATTCCGGAAATTGTACTTTCAGCAACACCTATTACACCGGCTACCATCCTGGTCTTGAAGACAAAACCACTGGGGTAAAGTCTATGAGCACGGGGCTCGTTGATTTAGGAGAACTGGCAGTCGCATTGGGTGGACACTGGGGTCAGCGCATCGATTGTGTTAATCTGGGCCGCGATATTACTCCCACGCTCTATGCTCCTCCTGCAGAGCTCATCAACGGAAAGTGCACCAACCTCTCGCTCGGTTTGATGACACGAGCCATCCAAAACCTCTTGGAGTGTGGCATCAACCAACCTCTAACAGTTAATAAACTGAAAACGGAATACGTCAAATACCTCTTGCAAAAGAAATAAAAAGGTAGGAAGGAAGACCCTTCCCCCGAAGAGACCCTCTCCGCCGCTTTGCGGCACCTCCCCCATAATGGGGAGGGATTTGTTACATACGACCTCTTGCCCGGTCTTTGGGAATTAAACAAAGAGACGGTCTCGCATGCGAGAAGTGAATAGTGAAAAATCGCTGGCGCGATGTTTTTATTGAACACAGAGACGCAAAGACGCAGAGAAATTCTTTACTAAGAAATATTGCTGTCCGGTAAAACTTTTTTTGAATTGATAAATTTAGGGCTGGTACTTGCACGAAGTATCAGCCCTTTTGGTTATCTTTGCTTTTACCACAAAACAAAAATCATAACCATGGGCAAAGATAGCAATTTTACCGGACAGCAATATCTTCAAATATCAAAATTCGGTGAAGTCTGCTCGGCTTGCCGCTTCGCAGCCTATACTTGCCGCCCTTGCCCTTATATACGCGGCTATGCCTTAGGGCACACCGAAGAGTACTTTGCCTAAAGTACTGCAGTACTCTGCCTAAAGTACTGGAGTACTCTGCCTAGAGTACTGGAATCATCCAGTAAGAGTACGCAGCAGCAAAATTCATTTTATAAAAGAAGAAATGCACGAAAATGCAAATTTCTCATTCTATAGAAGAAATTTTTCGTGTTTTTGCCAAAAATTCTCTCTATAAAAAGAAATTATCACTATTTTTGCAAAGAACAAGCTACATTTCATCATCACTAAAGACATGAAAGCTATTCTTTGGGAATTAAACAAAGAGAATCTCTTAATCATAATGACAATTGGCTGGCGCGGCGTCGCGCCAGCCAATTGTGAATTATGCATTGTGCAGAACAACTATGAACTCATAACTTTGAAGGCCGAAGGGCTCGACGAAGTCAACTATGAACTTCACCCGACCTTCACTCGTGTTTCCCCCACGTTTCTCCACGCATTTGTGTAGGCTCTACGGGGGAACCTCGGGAGAAGCGTGGGGAAAACAGCTCTACATTGCCCTTATTCCCCCACGGGGGTTAGGGAGGCTACTTACTTCTTATAAATCAACGGGAGCGCCCAGTAAAGGTACTCGTTGATATGGCCATAGAAGTGCTCGCCATCCTGCTTCATAGAGAAACGGAGGTTAGCATCGGGAGTGTTGTAACGGAACATAGGAGCATACTTGTCGAGAGCCTCGACCACACCCTTCATGGGATTGCCCGCAACGTCCTTGGTACCGGTATAGCCATACACCTCGAAGTCCTTTCCGTAAGGACTCGCCTCCAGCATACCGTTAATCCACTCGGCAGCCACCTTGGCATCCTGCTTCTTGCCAGCCTCATCGTAAACCCAGATGTCACCACTCAAGGGGATGAAGGTCTTTACGGCATTCACGCCATAGGCCAGCTGATACCAGGTAGAGAGAGCACCCATAGAGAAACCACCATAGGCACGATGTTCGCGCGACTTGCTGACAGCCACGCTGTCGGTTCCCTCAAGATAGGTGTTGTATGCCTTCTCGACGGTAGGGATAAGGTCGTTCTGCAACTCTGTGTGGAAGTTACGGGTCATAGCCGTGGCATCGTCCATGCGGTTGGCTCCGATGTTCTGGTCGTCATCATAGAAGGTGGGGGTAACCACGATGATGGGACGCATCTTACCCTCGGCAATGAGGTGATCGAGCACGTCGCGAAGAGCAAACCAGTTGTTGGGAGGGGTAAGGAACGAAGTGGTATTGTCGCCACCACCATGCATCAGGTACAGCACGTCATACTTGGTCTTCTTGTCCTTAGCCTTATAGCCATAGGGAAGGTACACCTGGGCACGCTTCTTCATGGTCTTGCCGCTGCGATGGGCGGTGTAGGTAAAGGTCTCAATCTTTCCCTGCTTGGCACAAGGCTTGCGAATCTCGTCGGGCACAGGCATGATGGGCTTGATGGTACTCTCGAAGTTATAGGCATCGCGCACCTTCCACACACGCAGAGAGATGCCGCCGTCCATGAATCCGAAAGGCTTGCACACATAGATGGCATTGTTAAGCCAGGCATACTTACTGTCGAGGGGAGCCTCGAACTTGGGAGAGCAATAGAAATAGTTACCGGCAATGATACCATTGTTGCGAACGTGGATGTTCACACCATCATCGGTACGGATGCAGTAGATGGCCTCCAGGTCGGTACGACCCTTGTCCATGTTCTGCAACTGATAGTCGGCACCCCCACTCAGCACCTCACCCTTGATGCGAGGACCCTCAAAGGTACCACCAGTGATGGGAATGACGAAACGGTTACCCTTCACGGTCTCTCCCACGCCAAACGCGCCACCCAGTTTCACTTTCAAATCCAATACGTGTTCCAATTCTGGATCAGCATTCTGCGCTGTGCTACCCAGCGCCACGCCTACAGCCAAAAGGGCTGTTGCAAATAGTCTTTTCATGTTTTTGTTATTTAATTTATTGAAGTTTCCCACCCCTTTGGGCTGCTGAAACTTAGGAAGTTAAAGGAAGTTATCGCTCCGCCGTCGCTTAGGAAGTTAAAGGACGACACGTTTGCTATATGCATTCAAGGAGCAGGACATTTACTTTTGACCGTCGTCAAAAGTCCTTTAACTTCTTTAACTTCATTAACTTCCTAATAACTTCCTTAAGATGGGAAACTTTAGTTAATTTAGATTTCCGCATGCGAAAACGATGCCCCACCCTTCTTCCTGGCCTTGCGCAGATGCTTCTGCCCCAGGGCATACACCTCGTCAAATGCCACAGGATTATGGCCGCTTATGCTTACCATACCCGCTGTGATGCTGGTGGTGATGCCCTGCATCTCGGGGATGTCGATGTGCGAGATGGACTTCTGCAAGTGCTTGAAACACACCTCTGCAAATGCCTCTGCCTTACCCAGTACGTCGGCGTTGGAGGCATACACCTGAAACTCATCGTTCTCCGAGCGCACCACGATGTCCTTGGGGAAGACATTCTTCAGCACCTTGGCCACCTCTATGAGCAACATATCGCCCACTGGCTGTCCCAGCATGGTGTTGATGGCACTGAAGTAGTCGCAGTCGATAAGCATGTACAGGCTTCTGTGCTTTATCTTCAGCGCCTTCTTGATGGTTGCCTCGCCCGTGGTCCTGTTGAGCAAGCCCGTCAGGCCGTCCATCAGCGTGAGCGAATGCAAAGGCTTGGTGGAGTGCCATGACTCGGTCGATTCCACGGTCAGCATCACCTGTGTGAGCTTGCCGTTCGTGTCATAGTGCAAAGGAGCTATGCGCAAATGGCACCAGCCTATGTTGGAACTGCGATAGTCGCACGAGATGGACTTCACGCCTGCCAAACGCTCGGCCAGCGTAGGCACGTTGATGAAATTGTCGAACACGGCATGCTCGTCCTTGCTGACATAGAAGTCACGGTATATCTTGGCCAGTTCGAGTACATTGCCCACCTGTCCGCTAATGGCACGTACACCCTGTGAGGCACGTACAATCTGGAAACTCATGTCGGTGAGGTCCACCAGGATGATGGAATCGTAAGAGTTCATCATCGAGTCGGCCAATTGCTTGCGGTTGGTGAGCGACTCGATGGTACTCATCATACGCTCGTGGGTGTGATACATATCTACATGCTGGCCCACAAAGGTTGTCAGCCTGCCCGTCTCGTCATAAATACACTTGTACTCCGCACTTATGCGGCGGCCGTCCTTGTAGGTAAACGCCACGGCACCCACCTTGGGCGCTGAGGGGTCTTCCACAATGCGCTGCAAGGTCTCCAGCAGGCGCTTATGCTCCTTTTCGTCGAGAATGACATTGGGCACATCCTTTGAGTAGTTAGGAAAGTAGCCCGGACGGACCTCACCCTCGGGGGTTACGAACAGAATGCTCATGATGTCCTTCACGATATCATAGCGAAAAAGAGTAAATTTGTTTTGTCGCACGAGCAACTCATTACGCACCATCTGTGCCCTAAGCACGGAGCGCAACTCGTCCTCGTTCATGTCATCAATAGACTTGTCTATAAAATCAACCATATTTTCTCAATTCTCTCCGCAAAGTTACGCCTTTTTTCAACATCAGGCAACAATAAGTAAAGAAATCATCACATAAGTCTCTCAATTAGCTTATTTTGCTGCCATAAAGTCGTTGTTTTTGACATTTCACACTTGCAAAAGATAGTTTTTTGAGGCATCTTTGCATTTCATTCATTTATTTTTAGTATTTTTGTACTGCGCATGAAGGTATTGGGAGTTAAAGGAGTTAAAGAATTCAAAGGAGTTACTTTTGACAACGGTCAAAAGTCAACGTCAGATATGCAGGGGGTGCATCACATTTCTTCAAGAAGCAAGACTATTACTTTTGACCGTCATCAAAAGTCTTTAACTCCTTTAACTCCTTATACATGCGAAAGTTGAATAAAAATTATAGATAACATGAAAAAGAAGATTTTGCTGGCATCTGTGATGATGATGGGTGCAAGCTGTTTGAATGCTCAGAAACTGCAGGAAAACAATGTGGATGCCATCCTTAAGGCCATGACGCTTGAGGAGAAGGCAACCATCGTGGTGGGAACAAGCCGACAGGGTTCAACCGGTGGCAACCAGGGTGGCAACGGTATGGTGGGCGCTCACGCCGACCTCGTGCCAGGTGCTGCAGGAACCACTCAGCCCATCCCTCGTCTGGGTGTACCTGCCTCCATACTCACCGACGGCCCTGCCGGTGTGCGCATCAACCCCACTCGCAAGGAAGACAGCAACACATACTACTGCACAGGATTCCCCGTGGGTACTGCCCTGGCGTGTACGTGGAACACAGAGCTCGTGGAACAGGTGGGTCAGGCCATCGGCAACGAGGTACTCGAGTATGGTTGCGACGTATTGCTTGCCCCTGGCATGAACATACACCGTTCGCCCCTCTGCGGTCGTAACTTCGAGTACTACTCAGAAGACCCCTTCGTCACCGGTAAGATTGCCGCTGCCTACGTCAGAGGCATCCAAAGCCAGGGTGTGGGTACAAGCATCAAGCACTTTGCCGGCAACTCGCAGGAGACCCGTCGCACCGAGGTGGACGAGGTAATGTCGCAGCGTGCCCTGCGCGAGATCTATCTCAAGGGATTTGAGATTGCCGTGAAGGAGTCGAACCCCTGGACCGTCATGTCATCGTATAACCGCCTGAACGGTCCCTTCACACAGGAAAGCCGTGAGCTCCTTACCACCATTCTGCGTGACGAATGGGGCTACAACGGCGTGGTGATGACCGACTGGACCGGCCAGCGCAACACCGCTGCCCAGATTCAGGCAGGAAACGACCTCATGGAGCCTGGCACACCCGCGCAGACCAAGGAACTCATCGACAAGGTGAAGAGTGGTGAGCTCAAGGTGGAAGACCTCGACATCTGCGTGAAGCGCATCCTGGAGTATCTGCTCAAGACTCCCAAGTTCCGCAACTACCAGTACAGCAACAAGCCCGACCTCAAGGCTCATGCCGCAGTAACTCGCCAGAGTGCAAGCGAGGGTATGGTACTCCTCAAGAACAGCGACGCTACCCTACCCTTCAAGGATGTGAAGAAGGTGTCGGTATTCGGCATCACCTCTTACGACTTCATCGCTGGCGGTACAGGTTCGGGTGATGTGAACAAGGCTTACACCATCGACCTCATGACGGGATTGAACGGTGCAGGACTTGAGGTGAACGAGAAGCTTGCCAAGGTGTACAAGTCGTACAAGGAATACCAGAACAACCTCTCTGCAGCCGTGGTTCGCCGTGGTTGGTTCTGGGGCAAACCCGTACTGCCCGAGCTGGATCTCTCGAACGAGGTTATTACCTCGCAGGCCAGCGAGTCGGACATGGCCATCATCACCCTTGGCCGACAGGCTGGTGAAGGCAGTGACCGCAAGGAGGCTGACGACTTCAACCTCACTGAGGTGGAGCAGCAGCTTATCAGCAACGTATGCAACGCCTTCCACCTGAAGAACAAGAAGGTGGTTGTCATCCTCAACATGGGTAACGTGCTCGAGACGGCTTCGTGGAAGGGCAAGCCCGATGCC
>JAZLKL010000053.1:0-6703 GCA_045597585.1 Bacteroidaceae bacterium
TCTCTCTCTCATAATCCTTACTATAAATAAAAAAGCGGCGCTCGCCATGGTGACAGACTCACCATGGCGGGCGTTGCGCGTTTCTGGCCACATAGTCCCTATGTGGGTGTTCAAAGCAGGCAAAATCCCTTGAAAAACAATCTTGCAAAAAAAGAAAACAGATTATAAATATTCCCAAAAACGTTATCGTATGAAAAAACTATTTTGCTCCTTGCTCGTCATGCTCAGCATGATGAGCCATGCCCAGACACAGCAGGTTGTGGTGGGCGACATGAACGACGACGGCAAGCTCAGTGTAAACGACGTGACGACGCTTGTCAGTACCCTTGCAGGCAAGACCGCACAGCGCACCCTCACCGTGGGAGCCGACCCCTACCTCACCGACAACAGCAAGGTGGCAGGCACATGGCGCAACCAGAGCGGTACGGAGATAACCTTCTCAGCCGACGGCAAGTGCTCGCTGGGTACAGGCTACACCTACGAGTATCGCCCCTTCCAGGGCTTCATCCTCATCAACGACGCCAGCGGTAAGCTGGTAAAGGTGTACAACCTCTACCGCGCCGAGAGCAGCTACCTCATTCTGGGTGAGGTGGGCGGCACCAAGGCCTTCGACTATTACTACACCGGAGCCTCGTTCGTGAGCACCCTCACCATGAGCCAGAGCACCGCCACCATGAACTCCGGTGCCACCCTTCAGCTTAGCGCCACGGTAACACCCGCCGACGCCCATGATGCCACCATGACATGGAAGAGCTCCAATACCAGCCTTGCCACCGTTGACCAGACAGGCAAGGTGACCGCCAAGGCAGGTGGAACGGTCACCATCACCGCTACCGCCAACGATGGCTCGGGCAAGAGTGCCACCTGCAAAATTACCATCGTGCAGCTCGTCACCAAGGTAGCCCTCAGCTATACCACCCTCACCGTGGGCAAGGGCACCACCTTCAACCTCGATGCCACCGTCACGCCCACGAATGCCAGCAACAGGGAACTCACATGGACCAGCAGCAACACCTCTGCCGTGATGGTGCTCGACGATGGCGTGTTCTATGCCAAGGCAGCTGGTACAGCCACCCTCACCGCCAAGGCCAAGGATGCCGGTGGCAAGAGTGCCACCTGTAAGGTTACCGTCCTTTCAGCCTCCCCCAGCTCGATAAGCCTTTCCAAGACCTCCGTCAGCCTTAGACCCGGCGAGAGCACCCAGCTCACCGCCACCGTATCGCCCTCGGGAGCCGCAGGTGTCACCCTCGTGTGGACAAGTTCCAACACCAGCGTAGCCACCGTTGACCAGACGGGCAAGGTGACAGCCATTAGCAACAGCGGTACAGCCACCATCACTGCCACTGTGGCAGGTTCCACCAGCATTGTGGCAAGTGCAAAGGTCACTATTTCCAACAACACGTTGGCAGGCACCTTCAGCGTAAGCGCTACCAAGAAGGTGCAGTTCACCAAGAGCAACCTCTGGTGGGATGGCTCGGCCTACCACTTCGAGGCCAACCAGACCGATTATCCCACCGAATGGAATGCTAAACACGTAGGCCATTTCTACTGGACCAGTAGTAAGGACTACCAGAGTGGCAATGCCAGCTACATGCCCTACGCACAAAGTTACAGCTACTCAAGCCAGAGCACCAGCGATAAGTTCTTCTGTGGTGAGGACAATCCCCTCACCGTGGATGGCACGAGTGGCTGCTTTGCCCTGAGCCAGTCAGAGTGGGATTACCTCATCCGCAGCCGCACCAATGCCACTAACCTTCGCAAGTATGGCGTGACCGTAGGCGACAAGAAGGATTGCCTGATCATAGCCCCCGACGGCTTTAATGGTACCTTGAAAGCATCATACACCCTCGATGAGCTGAGTTCCCTTGGCCTGGTTTGTCTGCCTGCTGCTGGCTTCCGTTATGGTTCGAGCTTCGGCAGTGCAGAGAGCTGGGGCGTCTATTGGTCTTCTACGCCTGATTCGAGCAATTCGTACGACGCCTGGATCCTCCACTTCGGCTCGGACTATGTCAACGCGTACAGCTACTACTACCGCTACGACGGCCAAAGTCTGCGCCTTGTGAGGTTGCCTCAGTAACTTTTGCTTTTTGTTCAGCCAGGAAGCAAAAAACCAAGGCAAAATGAGAATGTGAGAGCCACTCCCCCGAGCCGCCTCCTCAAGAGGCGTGCGAGGTGGGAGGCGGCTCTTTTTTTTGCGATAATATTTGCTTTTTGTCTAAAAGTTTTGTATCTTTGCAGAAGAATCACAAGGGAACGGGTTATTTCTTGTGTTTGTAAAATCTTGGTAAAAATCCACCCTGAAAATAGATGAACGATAAAATTAGGGGGCGCTCGTACACTCGCTTAAAATCTTGATAAAATCAATCATCTTAAAATCTGGGTGAAAATCGGTCAAGAGGAATCTCCTCCCATCACCCTTTCTTCGCACAATTAGCCTACGTCTGGCTTACGTCAAAACACGTAAGCCAGACGTAAGCAAACCGTTGTCAACCCGTGTGCAATCCGAAGGATGGCCGGAAAGAACCCTCTCCACTGCTTTGCGGCCCCAAAGCCCATGCGCAGATTCTTTGATCAATTAAGTTCCAACAAATCATCGCGCAGCATATTTTCGCTTTTCGCTTGCAAGAGTCCCCCGTGGAACAGAAGGCCCCCTCCCTAATGGGAGGACGGGGGGTGAGTCCTTCGTTTCTTAAGTGCATCTCTTTGTAGTTTTACAAAAAATGAGATGAATTTGTTTGCCGTTATGTTTTTTTTTAGTAATTTTGCCGCCGATTTGGAAACTGTGCGAGGCGAAAGCTGAGCATGGTGCAAGGGAATCAGGTGAAAGACCTGAGCTGTTCCTGCAGCTGTAATCCATGTTGTGAGGTCAACCAAGAGGCCACTGACTTGCGAGGCAGAATGCTGATGAGAGTTGGGAAGGCGTTGACTTTGTGGAAAGCCAGAATACCTGCTAAGTCGATAGAAAAAGAAACAGTAATGCCCCCAGGAAAGGGGCCGTGACTTTGATGACTGCTAAACAATTGTTGTGCGCCCTTGCGGTGTTTTTAGGTGGCATGACCACACAGGCACAGACGAAGGTTGACTCGCTACGCGAGGTCGTCGTGACTGGAACCGGAACAGAACGTCTGCTCCGCAATGCCCCTGTGCAGACGGAAGTCATCTCGCGCAAGATGCTCGACACCTTTGGCGGCAAGAGCATAGAAGAGATACTGGGAAGCCTGACAGCCTCGTTTGCCTTCAACGAAGGAGACATGGGCAGCCAGATGCAGCTGGGAGGTCTGGGCAATGCCTACATACTGGTGCTGATAGACGGCAAGCGCATACACGGAGACGTGGGCGGCGAGAACGACCTGGGAGTCATCGACCCACACAACATTGAGCGCATCGAGATCGTGAAGGGAGCCCAGTCGGCACTCTATGGCAGCGATGCCATGGCAGGTGTGATCAACATCATCACCAAGAAGCACAAGGACGAAGGCCTGGTGATAGACAACACCACCCGCTACGGCAGCTACAACGACTTGCGACAGCATAACGGCATAGGGTTTACGGCAGGCAAGCTGACCAGCTATACCCACTTTCAGCTGCAGCATACCGATGGCTGGCAAAACACAGCTAACGAGTTCACTGAGGGAAAGGTGGTGAACGACTCGCGCACGAAGACCGTGAACGAGTACACCAACTGGCAGGTGAGCGAGCGCCTGGACTACAACCTCAGCAAGGATGTCAGCCTCTATGCCGACGGAATGTACTACACCAAGGGCATACATCGCCCAACGGACGGCAAATACCCCTCGTGCGACGTCTTTACCTACGACCTCATGTACCGCGACGCGAGTGCATCGATGGGCGGAAAGTGGAAGATGCCTGCACAGAGCCAGAACTACGTCAGCTTCGACCTTGACTGGAACAAGCATGCCTACTACTACGACTATACGGCACGAACCTACGAGGATGCCTACATTGGAGGCGTGCTGGAGCATGGCGTGCCGATGTACCCGGGACAGAAACGCTTGCAGAGCGACCAGCAACGTGTGATGGCCTCGCTGAAGGGTGTGTTCTACCTGCCGTACGCCAACACGCTGAATACCGGCTTGGAATACCGCTACGACTATCTGGAAGCCCCCATGCGCACGGACAACGGGCATGCAAGCGACTGGACGGGAGCCCTCTACGTGCAGGATGAGTTTGACCTGCTTAAGTGGTTGAACCTCACGGCAGGACTGCGACTGGTGGACAATGCGGAGTTTGGCGTGCGACTCACCCCCAAGGTCAGCATGATGCTCTCGGCCGGCGACTGGCGTTTCCGCATGGGATGGAGCCAGGGCTTCAAGACGCCCACCGTGAAGGAGTTGCATTACAGATACCTGCACGTGATGGGTTCGAGCACCTTCTTCAATATCGGCAACGTGGACCTTGACCCGCAGCTGAGCAACTACTACAGTGCCAACGTGGAGTACAGGGGCAAGAAGCTGACAGCCTCGCTGACGGTTTACCAGAACGAGCTCGACCAGATGATAGCCCTGGTGAACGTACCCGTGGGAGAGATTCCTGCCGGCATCACGACGGCCTATCTGGGTGACGGAAGCGGCAATGTGCAGGCGCGTATGTATAAGAATATGGAGGACGCCCGGACACGCGGCGTGGACGTAAACCTGTCGTACCGCCTCACGCGTGAGCTGACGCTTACGGGCGCCCACAGCTATCTCGACACCAAGGCACACCAGTATAATGCCAGCAAGAAGCGACTGGAGAAGGTGGTCATCGACGGCACGGCCCATCACAAATGGAGTGCATCGGCCGTGTGGCAGCATCGCTTCAGTGCCCTCTACCGACTCGGCATCAACCTCTCGGGGCGTGGCAGCAGTCAGCGATTCTACCAGAATAATGGCAACGGAAAGGCATTCATGCTGTGGCGTATCAACACCACGCACGACATAGGCAGAACCGACAGGAAGCTGAGCTACAGGGTAGAGGTAGGTGTGGATAACCTGCTGAACCAGGTGGACCGCACGATGCACCCCTATCACCTTGGCACCAACAGCTCGGGAACTACCGTGTTTGGCACTTTCGCCATCAAATTCAAGCAAGGAAAAACAATTAAAACCATAACTAAAAAACAAACAAATCATGAAGAAGATTAAAGTGATGCTTGTGGCTGCCATTGCAGCACTCGGCATGGTGTCTTGCTCTGACGATGAGAAGACCACAATTGAGAACAACATCGTATCGGAGTACCAGTACAACGACAACCTCGTAGCCAACCAGAAGAAGGCTTCGGGCAAGAAGGAGGCTGTGCTGCTGGTGGCTTTCGGTTCAACCTGGAGCAATGCTTTCGCTGCTTTCGATAATACCAAGAAGCAGTATGAGGCAGCTTTCCCCAACGCCGATGTTTACGTAAGCTTCAGCTCTGACATCTGCATCAACCGTGCCAGCGCAGGCGAGAACGGCGAGGTGCGCGACTACTACGAGCCCCGTTACCTCTTGCACGCTATCGGCGCTGCCAAGTATGATAAGATCTACGTACAGTCTTTGCAGGTTATCCCCGGTGAGGAGTTTGCCAACGTAGTGGCTTGCGTGAAGAAGTTCATGAACAATGGTTACATCAAGGAGGCTCACCTCGATGACGCTTACCTGAAGCAGTTGAACGACAACGAGGCCATCTTCCTGGGTATGCCTCTGCTCAACACCTTCGAGGGTGAGGGCAACGACGTGGACGAGGTAGCCAAGCAGCTCAACGAGTTGTGCAAGGACGAGATCAGCAAGGGTGCTGTTGCCTTCATGGGTCATGGCAACCCCGATACCTACGATACCTTCAAGGCTAACGTTCGCTACACCCAGTTGCAGGATGCACTCCGCAAGTACAACGCTAACTACTATGTAGGTACCGTGGATGCTCCCGACACCTACAAGCATGACGTATATGCTGAGATGAAGGAGAGCTACGCAAGCGGCGCCCTCTATCTGCACACCTTGATGTCAATCGCCGGTGACCACGCTCACAACGACATGGCCGGTGAGGGTGAAGAGTACTGGGATGCTGAGGACGAGGAGTCGGAGGACAACAGCTGGTATGAGTACTTCAGCCACAAGGGCTATACCGTAAACGTACCCCTTGGCAGCAACAAGGAGCCTGCTGGTCTTCTGGAGGTTCCCGGTGTGCTGAAGGTTTGGATCAACCACACCAAGAATGCTGAGTTCCTGGAGGATGCTTACCACAGCATGTACCCCGAGGAGTAAGGCGTAGGAATTGATAATTGACAATTGATAATTGATAATTAATTCAACTTTCGCAAGCTTCGCATGCTTCAGTATCAAGGAGTTAAGGGAGTTAATGGAGTTACTTTTACTTTTGACCGTCCGCAAAAGTGCCAGAAAAATTATCAATTATCAATTATCAATTATCTTTAGGTTGAAATTATGAGTTACTGAAGTTTTCCACTTTAGAATGATTTTCACCAAGATTTTAAGATAAGTAATGATTAAAAAATAACTTCCTAAAGTTTCTCATACCTATGAGCACTTAATAAGATAGTTCCACTTAGGCAGTGAGTCATCAAACACGATTCTCCTGCTCTTTTCCGATTCGTAGGATTCCATAATGGGTCTTTTCGTTTCATACGTTCTTTGATTTATTGTAGCGATAATAGAGAGTCCCTTCTTGGTGGTTGTACTTTCAGCTCTAACTCTGGCATCCTCAATT
>JAZLKL010000054.1:0-2542 GCA_045597585.1 Bacteroidaceae bacterium
ACACACGATGCAGGTGGCCGACGAGGAGATTGACGCCTACCTCAGCTACCGTCTTATCGAACCCGGCTACGAACTCTACCGGCAGTTAGGCATCTACCAACGCAACCTCACCAACTGGGACGAGCATACCATCTATGAGAACAACCGCGTTTTCTCTGACGATGACAATCATTGCGTCAACTGCCACAACTACCAGAACAACAGCACACAGAAGATGCTTTTCCACGTGCGCGCCAAGCACGGGGGCACCATCATGATTGAGGGGGACAAGGCGCACAAGGTGCAGATCAGCGACTCCACCATCCTCACCGCAGGCGTGTATCCCAGTTGGCACCCCAAGCACAACTGGGTGGCGTTCTCCACCAACCGCACAGGACAAGCCTTCCACCTCTATCACAAAGAGCGACTGGAGGTTGTCGATGAAGCCAGCGACCTGCTGCTCTACGACGTGGACAAGAACGAGGTGCGCCACATCCTGCGCTCCGACTCCCTACTAGAGACGTTCCCATGCTGGTCACCCGATGGCAGAATGCTCTACTATTGCAGCGCCAGCGAACCAGGTTTGGCAGGGCTCGACGAGGCAAAGGCATCGCAACACATCCTGGCTCACTACGACAGCGTACACTACAACCTGATGCGCATTCCCTTCGAGGAGAACACCATGACGTTTGGTGCACCCGAGATGGTGGTGGATGCAGCGTCACAGAGACAGAGCGTTTCCGTGCCTCGTGTAAGTCCCGATGGCAGATACGTGCTATACACACAGGGCGACCACGGACAATTCCACATCTGGCATAAGTCGAGCGATCTGTGGGTGAAGGATCTCCAGGCAGATTCATGCTATTCCTTACGCGAAGCCAACTCACCCGATGTGGACAGTTACCACTCATGGAGTTCCAACGGACGATGGATTGTGTTCAGCAGCCGTCGCATGGACGGAAACTACACACGTCCCTTCATCACCTATTTCGACAAGCAGGGACGTGCCCACAAAGCCTTCTGTCTGCCACAGGAAGACCCACGCCACAACGTGCTCCTGCTCAAGAGCTACAATGTGCCTGAGTTGACAAAGGATGCCATACGCATCAGCGAGCAGACACTTCACGAGTGCATCTACAGCACAGAGGGAGAGAAGGCAAAATACATCGTTACAAAATAACCAACATAATTAACATTGGCCCGGAAGCCCCATAGGCCACTCTTATCGCAAAACAACCAACAAAAGAGGAAAAAGGGGGCAGAACTATTATGAGAGTAATCATCGAACAAAATTACAACGAGATGTCTCGTTGGGCTGCAGAGTATGTGGCTTCAAAGATCAACGAAGCACAGCCTACAGCTGAGAAGCCCTTCAAGTTGGGTTGCCCCACCGGCTCAAGTCCTCTTGGCCTCTACAAGCACCTCATCGAGATGTACAAGGAGGGCAAGGTAAGCTTCGAGAACGTCATCACCTTCAACATGGACGAGTATGTGGGTCTTCCCGAAGAGCATCCCGAGAGCTACCACAGCTTTATGTGGACAAACTTCTTCAGCCACATCGACATCAAGAAGGAGAATGTGCACATCCTCAACGGTAATGCTGCCGACCTGGCTGCAGAGTGTGCTCAGTACGAGGCAGCCATCGAGGCAGCAGGTGGCATCGACCTCTTCATGGGTGGCATTGGCCCCGACGGTCACATTGCCTTCAACGAGCCTTTCTCAAGCCTTCAGAGCCGTACCCGTGTGAAGAGCCTTACCACCGACACCATCATCGCCAACAGTCGTTTCTTCGACAACGATGTCAACAAGGTGCCCAAGACTGCCCTCACCGTAGGTGTAGGTACTGTGATGGATGCCAAGGAGGTACTCATCGTGGTTAACGGTCACAACAAGGCTCGTGCCTTGCAGCATGCCATCGAGTGTGGCGTAAGTCAGGAGTGGACCATCAGCGCCCTGCAGATGCATCCCCATGCCATCATCGCCTGCGACGAGGCAGCTACCGATGAGCTGAAGCACGGCACCTACAAGTACTTCAAGGACATCGAGAAGGACAACCTGTAAATACAATCCCCCTCCCCTACGGCTGAACGTTCGTTCCTCGGGAGGGGAAAATCCAACAAAATAATGGCGACCAAAATAGGCCGCCATTATTCCCATTATGTATCATTCATTTTTACGCCATAAAAAAACTGTAATACTATAGCGCTTTTTCTTTGGCAGTTATGGGAATTTTGCAGGAGTCATTGGCATCATAAATACGTAGCAATTATCTATTACTCACATACTTGATAATTTTACAAAAGGTTATGTTGTGGGATTAAGGAAAAACAAAAGGTGGATTTTCTTCCTTGAAAGGAAAATATGCTATATTTGCAATGAAAATGTAAAAGAATATTCAATATATCATGAAAAAGTATTTATATCCTGACTTTGACATCCTTCTATTTCTAAAATCGTTAAGTGCTGATTTTGAGATGTTTCTGAAAATTATTTTCTCAAAATGGGTGGCGCGCGGCATATTTTTCGTACCTTTGCACCATGTTTGTACACAGGAAGAAGCACC
>JAZLKL010000055.1:0-6695 GCA_045597585.1 Bacteroidaceae bacterium
GGCTACGCCTCCACTCCAAGGGACAGGAGGACTAAAGCCTAACGATTATCATTTCTCTATGGTTAGTGGTACACTTTTCAATTATTAGGGGTGGTACACTTTTAAGTTACAATCTACATGTAGATGGTTGTTTTTTTTCAAAAGTTCCCTAAAATAATCCCTAAACCCAATTTTTGAATTTTAGACTGCCAAAGACTACCAAAGACCGCCAACAAGATAAAAGTATGTTGTAACTTTGCACCAAGAAAACGAGTTGTGGGGGCAACGAGTCAACAAGTCAATGAGTTATATGGGTTAATGAGTCATCAGGTTAATGAGCAAAGAAATACCGGATCATCCGGAAACTCCGGACTATCCGGTGGCTTGGCAGCCAGTAATCAACCGGAGGGGGCAATATGTCAATGAGCCTACGAGTGTCTTTATAAACAATCAACGTTATGTTTAATAGATGTGTGCCTTGCTTGTTTTTCCCTCTGCAAGAAAGACTATTTACACAACAGTTCACGATTACGCTGGCATGCTTTCTCTGTCCATGCTGCGGGAACGAAACGCCAATGGTTCAAGGGTTCTGGTGTGACGGTTTCTTGTGACTGAATGTATTGCATCATGAGGTAACGAAGGTCTTTAGTGGTCGATGTGATGATGCGCTTGGGCAATTCTTCACGCGGAATGCCAGCACCACGTGTGAGAAGTTCTCCTCCTCCATTGCCACGATAACTGTTTAAGGCACAGATGTATTCCTTGTCAAGGTTAAACGTAGTGCCATCGGCCATACTGATAATGTTTACACGCTGTCCTACAGGCTGGGTTACATCCACTTCGTAGATTATACCTGCAGCCGACTCGAAATTAAAGGTGAGGTTTCTAAAAAACGCGGATCCATCGGCATTTTTGCTTATTAGCATGATGTGGTCGTCGGCAGAATGCATCTGGTTTGTCCAAAGGCCGAAGCTCATCTCCAGAAGTCCTTTTATCTCTCGTCCTGTAAGTCGCATGGTATAAAGGAAGTTCTCGTATTTGTAGAGTGTAAACATGTCGCTCACAGAAAGTTGTCCGGCCTCGATGACGGAATTATACGATAAGGGAGCAGCAAATGAGATGTCAGCGTGCGTAAGTTTGAATTGTAATCTGTGAATGAAGTCAATAAAGAGCGAAGGACCAAAATACGCATCCATGCCATCCAGTTTCTTGGTTAATGTGCCTATAGGTTGTTCTACCCATTGACGTAATGTGAGACGTTGGTCCACAAATTCGGCTTCAAAGAATTGTGCAGTAATCTCATTACGCCCGTTGGCACCTGTTACCGCAGGTACAGAAGCCTTGATGGATTTGTGGGTCACCTCTGCCCCATTCTTTTGCAAGGTCACCTCTACCATTCCGTACCGGGTGGCATCGCTCGACGTACCCACGCAAACCACTTTGTGGCCTTCCGTGTTGTTGACTTCGTGAACTGCCGCATGGTGGTCGTGTCCATAAAGGATGAAGTCGAAACCAGGCACCTTGCTGGCTATCTCCTTCACGGCATTCTCACGATAGGCTCCCTCTGCGATGCCGCCTTCATATCCGCTGTGAAATACACCCACAATGAGATCGGGCGACTCGTCGGACTTTATCTTGCTGACCCAGTAGCGAGCAGATGACTCCATATCCTCAAAACGGAGGTTCGACCATAGGCTCTGGGGTAGCCAATAAGGTATGGTGGGTGTGGTAAGGCCAAGTAGTGCAATCTTGATTCCGCATCGATTAAGTATATGATATGGTGTGAGATATGGTTTGTTAGTTCGAGTATCAATTACATTGGCTCCCAGCACGGGCATATCGAGGTCGCGAATCCATCTGTCATAAACGTCATGCCCAGCTTCAATGTCGTGGTTGCCTATCACGCTACAGTCGTATCTCATCATGTTCATCACGTTGGCTACCAGATGCTGGGAGGTGGTGTCGATGTAGTTGTAGTAATATGCCGTGGGTTGACCTTGAAGGCAGTCGCCCCCATCGGTAAGGATAAGTGCCTCGCCCATCTTCTGCCGCAACGAATCGACTATGGCATAGATATAGGACAAACCACTTTGCGACTCCTTCATCTTGAAGTAATCGAAGGAGAACACGGCACCATGTACGTCGCTGGTGTGAAGAAAGCAAAGCTTGACTTCTTTATCGGATAATGAACGGGATGAACTATCGGTTTGAGCCATACACAAAGTGTTATTTAATGCAAGGAGGATAAACAAAAGTTTAGCCATAAGAACTTAATTTTAATTACAACTTGCAAAGTTAGGCATTTTTTTATAACTTTGCAAAACGAAAAATGAAATAATGATGAGTATTCAATCAACCATTCAACAGATAAAGGCGGAATTACCCCAGGGTGTGGAGTTGGTAGCTGTGTCAAAGTATCATCCTGCTTCGATGATTCAGGAGGCTTATGATGGGGGGCAGCGTATATTTGCAGAAAGCCATGTGCAGGAGCTTCAGCAGAAGGTGGGTGTCCTGCCCACGGACATAAAGTGGCATTTCATCGGACATTTGCAAACCAACAAGGTAAAATACATTGCACCCTATGTGTCGCTCATCCATGCTGTGGATACCGAGAAGCTATTGGTGGAAATAGAGAAACAAGCTGCCAAGTGCGAACGTGTCATCGATGTTCTTTTACAGCTTCATGTGGCTCAGGAGGAGACGAAATATGGCTTTTCTCCCGATGAATGCGACGATTTTCTTGCCTCGGGAAGATGGAAGGAACTGAAGCACATCCGTATTGTCGGTATTATGTGTATGGCCAGCAATGTGGACGATAATGCACAGATAGCTAATGAGTTTGCTACTGCACACAATTTCTTCCTACGTGCTAAAAATACCCATTTCATCGGTGAAAACTATTTCAAGGAATGCTCGATGGGTATGAGTGACGACTACCCTATTGCCGTTAAGAATGGCAGCACCATGGTACGTGTGGGCAGCAAGATATTTGGCCAGAGAGTATATTAGTGTGAGAAATTGCACAAATATTAGGCGATTTGTGCAATTTGTTGGGTGTAAGTTTGTTAAATTGCATAAATCATTGTATCTTTGTGCATTTAAAATTATTAAACAGACAAGAATATGCAGATACCAAGTTTTAACCAGATTGTTGCAGAGAGCATAAAGAAACATTGGGACCTAAGCTCAATGTCGGATTATGGTGCTTACACCTATCAGTACAAGGATGTGGCTCGTGTTATTGAGAAATTGCATATCTTGTATGAGGCAAGTGGTATAAAGAAAGGTGACAAGATAGCCCTGTGTGGCAGAAACTCCGCTCGTTGGGGAGCAGCTTTCTTTTCCATCCTCACCTATGGAGCCGTGGTCGTGCCTATCTTGAATGAGTTTCACCCCTCGCAGATAAAGGACATCGTAAACCACAGCGAAGCCCGCTTGCTGTTTGTTACCGACCAGATCTATGCTACGCTTAAATTTGATGAGATGCAGAATCTTGAAGGCGTGGTGTCGTTTACTGAATATAATCTGCTTTCGAGTAGAAATGAGAAACTTACGGAAGCTCGCAACAACTTGAACAGGTTGTTTGGAGAGAAATATCCCAATAATTTCCGTCCTCAGCATATCAGCTATCATGTGGATTCTCCCGATGAACTGGCGCTTATCAACTATACCAGTGGCACTACCAGTAATTCAAAGGGTGTGATGATTCCTTATCGCGCAGTATGGAGTAATGTGGATTTTGCCAATGCCGTATTGGGTCCTCATCTTGGTGCAGGCGACAAGATTCTGAGTATGTTGCCCATGGCTCATGAATATGGCATGGCATTCGAGTTTATTTTCGAGTTCACCTTAGGTATGCACATCTTCTTCCTCACCAAGATGCCAAGTCCTGTCATCCTGCTCAAAGCCCTGGCAGACATCAAGCCTTCGGTGTTGATTTGTGTCCCCCTTATTATAGAAAAGGTGGTACGCAAGGCTGTGTTGCCCAAAATACAGGATCCCAAGATAAAGCTTATGCTCAATGTACCTATTATTGGCGACCGCATCAAGAAGAAGATTGCCCAGAGCATGCGTGAGGCCTTTGGTGGTAAGTTCTATGAAGTCATCATAGGTGGTGCAGCCTTCAACCAAGAGATAGAAGCGTTGCTAAAGGACGTAGGTTTCAATTATACTGTAGGTTACGGTGCCACAGAGTGTGCTCCCATCATTTGCTATGAAGACTGGAAGAGCTTTAAGATGGGTAGTTGCGGTAAGGCGGCCAAGAATATGCAGGTGAAGATTGACAGTCCTGACCCACAGCGTGTGGCTGGCGAGATCCTGGCAAAGGGTCCTAATGTGATGCTGGGCTACTACAAGAATGACGAGGCTACAGAGACAACCATAGACAGCGAAGGCTGGTATCATACCGGTGACTTGGGCATTATGGACGAAGAAGGTAACGTGTTCATCAAAGGTCGTTGCAAGACGATGCTCTTAGGCGCTAATGGCCAGAATATCTATCCGGAGGAGATAGAAGACAAGCTGAGCAATGTGATGCTTGTCAGTGAATGCCTTGTGATTCAGCACAACGAGAAGCTTTATGGCCTTGTATATCCTGATATGGAGGCTGCAGCCAAACTTAATCTGTCGAAGAGTGATATTGAGGACATTATGGAGCAGAATCGTAAGGAACTCAATGCCAATTTGCCTAATTATTGTCAGTTGACAGGCATACGTGTCGTTGATCAGGAATTTGAGAAGACACCTAAGAAGAGCATCAAGCGCTTCAAGTACACCGATTATCCGGTGTGATGGGAAAATGAATTCAGATTATCCTATATAATGATTTAGGAAATCAGATAATCATGAGCAATGGGAAAGTGAAATTCATTTACCCCAAATGCAATGAGAAAATGAAATACAAAAAGGGAGGTTTGCCTCCCTTTTTATGTTGATATGGTCTTGTTTTTCTTGTTCGTTTTGTTTTTCTTCTTATCATTCTTTTGCGCTTCTCACTCTCGACAATGTCTCGGGAGTCATCTGCAGGAATGATGCCACATAAACCATAGGAGCACGTAACACAATCTCTGGCTTGTTCTTCAGCAATCGGGCATAGCGCTCTGCTGCATTCTCGAATCGTTGGCTGTCAGCATGTTCCTGACTACTGATCAAGGCGTGTTCAAGTATGCGACGATAAAGAGTCAGCACCTCCTGGTTGTAGTTCATCAGCAGATGCAATTCTTCGTATGGCATGGCAAAAAGCGTACTGTTTTCAAGTGTTTCCACCATAAGGCGCGAAGGTTCCTGCTTAAGGAAGCTCTCGATGCAGAACACAATCCTACCCTCGAATGAAAAGTGCTCAGTTACATCCTTTCCATTCTTATAATAAAACTGGCGCACCATGCCTTTGTCCACAAAATACATGGCATTGCAAACCTGTCCTTCGGGAAAGACAAGTTCGCCTTTCAGCAATTTGATGGGTACAAGAATATTAGCCAAGGCTTGTATTGCCATGGGGCTCATAGGACAATATATCCTAGCTATTTCTCGTGCTACATCTCGTCTTCTGTCCATTAACATGTTCTCTCTATGGTATTATTAGGTCAGTATTGGTTTATGATAAGATTCAGTTTTGTTTTTTAGTCAAGCTTGAGGACAGCTAAGAATGCTTTCTGTGGAACTTGTACGTTACCAATTTGCTTCATTCTCTTCTTTCCCTTCTTCTGCTTCTCCAGCAATTTACGCTTACGGCTCACGTCACCACCATAGCACTTGGCCAATACGTCCTTGCGAACCTGCTTAACGGTTTCGCGTGCTATAATCTTGGCACCGATAGCAGCTTGTATGGCAATGTCGAATTGCTGACGAGGAAGCAGTTCCTTAAGCTTCTCGCACATGCGACGTCCAAAGTCAACGGCATTGTCCACATGGGTCAATGTGCTCAAGGCATCCACGGGTTCACCATTGAGCAAGATGTCAAGCTTGATGAGCTTTGAAGGACGGAAGCCTGCTTGATGATAGTCGAAAGAGGCATATCCTTTGGAGATGCTCTTCAACTTGTCATAGAAGTCAATCACAATCTCTCCGAGTGGCATAAGATACTGCAACTCAACGCGGTTGCCGCTTATGTACTCTTGCTTGGTCAGTTCGCCACGCTTTCCAAGACACAGGGTCATAATGGGGCCGATATAGTTGGCTGTGGTAATGACGCTGGCTTGAATATATGGTTCTTCTATATGGTCGATGAGAGTTTGGTCGGGCATACCCGCAGGATTGTGCACCTCCTTAACCTCTCCCTGCTTGTCATATACTAAATATGAAACGTTGGGCACGGTGGTGATGACATCCATGTCGAACTCTCTGTCGAGGCGCTCTTGTACAATCTCCATGTGCAAAAGTCCCAGGAATCCGCAACGGAAACCAAATCCCAAAGCCACAGATGACTCGGGCATAAAGGTAAGTGATGCATCATTGAGCTGCAGTTTCTCGAGAGAGGCACGAAGGTTTTCAAAATCTTCGCTTTCAATGGGATATACACCCGCAAACACCATAGGCTTAACCTCCTCAAAACCGCTGATAGCCACCTTGTTGGGATTGGCCACTGCAGTAATGGTGTCGCCTACCTTTACTTCGGTAGCAGTCTTGATACCACTTACAATATAACCTACGTCGCCACAATGTAACTCATCGCGAGGCGAGAGATCCATTTTCAGTACACCAATCTCATCTGCCTTGTA
>JAZLKL010000056.1:0-23115 GCA_045597585.1 Bacteroidaceae bacterium
AGGGATTCGTAGATGGATGGAGAGGTTGTTGTTGCCATGGTGCAAAGGTACATCTTTTTTTGAGAATCTCTACCGTTGCACTCTGATATTTTAGGTAGTCAGTGCTGTGGATTGCCACGGAAAATATCTACTGAGCCTTAATTTCATGCTTTTCTACCTGCTCGTATATGGCAAGGTTCATGGGACGTATGCCCTCCCTAATGAAAGGAGGATAGCAATAAGTGAGCAGTTCGAGAGCTATCTGCTCTGGATTGGAACGACGATGAAGGTTTTTGCGAAAGAACGTCCATGCACGTTGATAGCGCAGCATTACAAGGTCAAGACTTATTTGGCCATCAGTAAGGATTTCTACTTCCACCATCAGGTCACGAAAGGCAGAACGAAGCTTCTGTGGAGTGAGAAAACTGCGCTTAATGCCATTACTGTGTATGGAGTGAGTGTCGAGCATCTGCTCTAACTCTTCCATAGTATTGTAGATGAAGCGCGTATTGGCTATGATTGTTAGCCACTCTTCATATTTATCAGATTCGTCTATCATGATTTATCGTTTAAATTGATGCACAAAGATACCGCTAATATTACAAACAACAGGAATAATGAGCAATGTTTTGCAAAGAAAAGGCCAATAATTGTCTGCTTGACGTAAAATAGTACGTTTATGATACAGTTGTGGTTTTGCGATGCAAAAAACATGCAAGAGGAAAAAGATAGATTCTATAATAGCTTGTATCTTTGCAAAAAAAAGTAGAATGATATGGTAGATTGGTGTTTAAATCATTTTTGGGAGTTGGTACTCTTGAATGTCATGGTGTATTTCATTATTCCAATGCAATGGAATAACGGCAATACGGAGGAATCATACATGGAAGATGAATACGAAGATGACGAAGATGATGATGAATACGAAGATGAATAAATAGAGAATAGCCATGCAAGAGAAAAAGAAGAAAATAAAGATTGAATGCGGAGTATGGGGACACGTTACCCCCTACCCCAAAGGTTATGGACAAAGACTGTGGCAAGAGGTACTGTTACCAGAACTGCGCCGTACGGCATACCCAGAATTGATGAAGGAGGAAGAGAAGAGGAAGAAACGAGAAAAGAACAAGATAAAAACGAAATAAGAGGTCAAACCGGTTTATGCGTTTTTTATTTTATGCCTTCACTCAACCTAATCTGAAAAATTCAGTTTAACACAGACGCAGATGATTGTGATTGTTGAAAAAATCATGATTCTTTTTAAACCTTTTTTATTTTGAAAGGTCAAATATTATGTAAATAAAGAAAACAAAAATTAACAAACTCAAAAAACAAAGTTAGATCATGAAAAAGAAAGCAATCCTGTTTGCAGCCCTTCTCTGCGGTTTCAGCACCATTAAGGCACAAGAGCCTACCATTGGTATGCAAGGTATGCCAAAGGCTGCAGATTGTAAGTACGACCCCTATGTAGCAGCTCCTGCTGGTTATGACCAAGAGCGTCAGGGCATTGAGAAGGGTAAGGTAGAACTGTTTGAATATCAGTCGGAGTCAGTAGGCACTACCCGTAAGGCAAACGTGTATCTGCCCCCAAAATACGATCCCAAGAAGAAGTATAGCGTGCTCTACCTGTTGCACGGCATTGGTGGCGACGAATGGGAATGGGTGAATGACGGTGGTGTGCCCAACATCATCATGGATAACCTCTATGCCGAGGGTAAGGTGGAGCCCATGATTGTGGTAATGCCCAATGGACGTGCACAGAAGGATGACTCGCGCAACGGTGGCATGGGTTCATTTATGGCCTTCGGAGCATTCGACAAGGACCTTATTGGAAGCCTCATCCCTGCTATCGAGAAGAAGTATAGCGTATATACCGACAAGAAGCATCGCGCTATTGCAGGTTTGTCAATGGGTGGCGGTCAGTCGCTCAACTTCGGTTTGGGCAATATGGACGTATTTGCCTATGTAGGCGGTTTCTCATCTGCACCCAACACACAGAGACCCGAGCAGCTCATACCCGACGTGGCCAAGACAAAGAAGGAGAACTCATTGCTGTGGATGGTATGTGGTGGTGCAGACGGCTTGCTCTACAACAGTGCCAACCTGAAGGCATTCTGCGAAAAGAATGATGTGCCCTGCACCCTCATCAACTATCCCGAAGAGGGACACAACTTCACCGTGTGGAAATATGGTTTGTACAAGTTCTCACAACTTATCTTCAAGTAAAACAGACCCCTTAACCCCAAAGTGGGAATAAGAATATTAACGGGCATCTTTTACCTGCAGAGATAAAAGATGCCCGTTGCTTTATCGGTAAGCAGCGACTACCCTACTACCTCGAACTTGGCAAAGCGAAGCAGGAGTTGCTTGCGTCCCACATTGGCAAACTCTACCACAGCCTTAGTGTCAAGGCCAGAACCTTCGACAGAAACCACCTTGCCACGGCCAAAGCGACTATGTTCGATGATACACCCTACTACCAAAGAGTTAGAAGTGGAGGACGTGCCTGCATTAGAACCACCAGCCATACCTGATGCAGATGCAGCACCAGATGATGCAGGCGGAGTAGGCACAGAAGCCACACGCCGAAGCGTCTTACCCCACAGAGAAGGAGGTATTGCCGATGCACCACCTACAGGCTTGTCTGCCTTAGCCGGCGATGAGGATGAAGAACCGGCATAGGATGTGCCTCGTGATGAACCGTATGAGTTATCACGTGATGACGCATACGAAGAACCGTCAGAAGAACTACGACCTGATGCAAAGGGATGGGTGGACGACTTGCCATAAGAAGCTCCTGAAGAACCCATAGAGGAACGACCATAGGATGAGCTACCAAACAGACTCTTATGGCTTTCTGCCGAGGAAGCATCACCACAGATATAACAAGGATCAATCTCCTTAAGGAAACGACTGGGAGACGACATCTCCGTCTTGCCATAGCGAAAACGACTACGAGCCGTCGATAGATAGAGTTGCTCCTCAGCTCTTGTCATGGCCACATACATCAAGCGTCGTTCTTCCTCAAGACCCTTTGCGCCTTCATCCATAGCCATACGACTGGGAAAGAGCTCTTCTTCCATACCTACGACAAAGACTACGCGGAACTCCAATCCCTTGGCACTATGTACGGTCATGAGCGTAACCTTTTCGTTGGAATCCACACCCTCTGTATCAGAGTCATCGCTATCCAAGTCGCTAATCAAAGAGACTTCCTGCAAGTATTCTGCCAACATACAATTACCACCTTCCTCCTGTTTCTCTTCCACAAAGGCGGCAATACCATCGAGCAATTCCTGCAGGTTCTCCTGTCGTGTTACATCTTCAGGTTCATGTCCCTTATTGATGTCGGCCGACATACCCGACTCGTTTATCACCTTTCTGGCAATGGTAAAAGCATCAGTGTCCTCAACCTGTGAATGAAAGCCCATGATGAGTTCGGCAAACTTTGTCAACTTGCCAAGCGTGCCTTTATTGACATCGAGCTTTGCTTTCTCAGGTTCCATAATGACCTGCCATGGACTTACGCCATACTGCGAAGCACATTGCAGGACCTTCATCAAGGTAGTGTCACCAATACCACGGGTGGGATAATTGATGACGCGTTTCAGGGCTTCCTCGTCGCGAGGATTAAGTACCAGACGAAGATAAGCTATGGCATCTTTGATTTCCTTTCGCTGATAGAAAGACATGCCCCCATAGATATGGTACGGAAGAGACAACTTACGTAATGCTTCCTCCAGGCTTCTGCTTTGCGAGTTAGTACGGTACAATATGGCAATATCGCTGAAAGGAATATGATCACGCTGGTGTAACGTCTGTATGCGATGACTCACCACGATTGACTCCTCGTAGTCGCTCTGCACATTGAACAACTGGATGAGTTTGCCTTCAGACTTCTCGCTGTACGACTCCTTACGTATCTGTCCACGGTTATGATAGATAAGGCTATTTGCCGCATTTACAATGTTCTGTGTGCTGCGATAGTTGCGTTCCAGCTTAAAGAGTTTTGCACCATTGTACATCTCCTGGAAATGCAGTATGTTGTCAATATTGGCACCACGGAAGCTATAGATGCTCTGGGCATCATCGCCCACCACACACACACGCTGGCGATTCTGTGTGAGTTGCCATACTATGCGATGCTGGGCATAGTTGGTGTCCTGGTACTCATCCACGAGTACGAATTGAAACTTCTCCTCGTACTTCTTCAGTATCTCGGGATTCTTCTCAAACAGATAGAAAGTGTAGAGTAAGAGGTCGTCAAAGTCCATGGCGTTGCTCAAGCGACATCGCTGCATGTAGCGCATGTATATCTCGCCAATGGCAGGCATACGTTGCTGCGAATCGCGCTCAATAGCCGTTGGGTTCATACGATACTGGTCAGGAAATACCAAACGGTTCTTAGCCTCGCTGATGCGACTGCATACCGTGCCGGGCTTATAGGCCTTCTCGTCAAGGTTCAATTCACGGAGTATGGTCTTCACCAAACTTTTGCTATCGGCAGCATCGTAGATGGTAAAATCGGAAGTAAAGCCAATGGCCGCACTCTCAATACGCAATATACGAGAGAAAATGCTGTGAAACGTACCCATCCACAATGATGAGGCCAACTGTGCATCAACCTGATTGGCAATACGGGTTTGCATCTCACGTGCTGCCTTATTGGTAAAGGTCAAGGCAAGGATAGACCAAGGCTGATAACCTTGTTCAAGCAGATAGGCAATCTTATAGGTAAGCACACGCGTCTTGCCAGAACCCGCACCCGCAATGACCAATGAGGGAGAGTCAATACATGTGACAGCCTGTCGCTGCGCTTCGTTCAAAAGGGATAAATCCATAAATCAAGAATCTCGTTACTAATACAGCACAATCAGAGTAAGCAAAACTTTATAAGCCTGACTATCAAGGTAATCATCATGGTATCTACTATCCAGATGCTATACTTCGATATGCCAATGGTAATCATGCGAGGTATGTCCATGAAACCATTCAGCGTGCCTTTGATACTGGTATAGATAATACCGCTGACGATGACATTCAGACATAGAGCCAAGGGAAATCCTATCATCCAGGGAGATGGCAAAAGGCTTCCCGTTACTCCCAACAAAGCATTCTGTGGGATGACAGTAGGCAGAAGCAATAGGATGAAGCATACACTAAAGAAAGCCAATGACACATAAAAAGCCCTCTTGTGTAAGTGCTTTCCGGCAATATCCTTTAGCAAACCCGATTCCTGCAACACTCCAACAGCCGATAGAAGAAACACGACCATAGTCAGCTGGTAAGACAACAATGCCTTACCGCCATGACTGAACAGCCATCGCATGCCCTCCTCCGAAACAAGGTTGACCACGTCAAAGTTCAGCACCGACAACAGCCATGCCGTGAGTGGCACAAGCAAAAGCAGCGCCAGGTTAATCAGACATATTATGTAGGCTACTTTTTTCACTCTTCGTCAGGTCTCAGGTTCTCAAGGTCGATAATACGCAACTGAAGGGCACGAACCACAAGACGAGTTGCATTGACGCCCGTTCTTTCCGCTGGGGTGAAAAGACGGTTGATGAGTTCCGTCTGTCGCTTTTCAAGACTCTTCACGCCAAAAGGCATACCCTTGAGTTGGGCAATCATATCCTTGGTGTAGCCAAGAGCTAAATGACGCAGGAAACGCTCGTCATACTCGTCGATGTCGTAGCTGATGACAGCATCGCCACGTTGCGACTCGCCTTGCACAGCCTTCTTGAAACGAGATATAATCTTCTCAAGAATAGGTTGGTTGAATACCAAACGCTTGCCACTCATGACATTTGAGACATCTGTATGCGTAAGCATCTCACCTGTCTTGAGGATAATGCCGTCTGCACCAGCATTAAGTACTTCTACCCACAGCTTCTCGTTCAGTATTTCGCCCGTAAAGATGAGCACATGGGTTTGTGGATAGCGAGTGCGTACCTGACGGCAGATTTCGACTCCTACGGTAGTACTACCGCCCAGGCCAAGGTCAAGCAACAAAAGGTCGGGTACCTCTACACGAAAGAGTTTCCACAACTCACTCTCGTTCTGCGCCGTACCAATAATCTCAGCCTCTGGTATATCCGTACGGAATATTTCTTCCGTACCCTTTAGTTCGAGTTTTACATCCTCTACGATGATTACTTTAAAGTTTTCCATACGATTATGTTATTAAATGCCCTTTCCAACTGCTTCATGCATCCTTGTCATGATGAAAAGATGATATGATATGCGTGAAATCTGGGACAATATTTATTTTTTATAATGAATACTCTGATGATTGCAATATGATTAAACTTTGAATTGTGAATTGTCAACTATAAATTATGAATTGCGGATTGTCAACTATATTTATGAATTGTAAATTGTCAACTATAAATTATGAATTGTGAATTGTGAATTATAATATTTATGAATTGTGAATTAAAAGCGTGAACCAAATAGCATCTTCCTCAGCTACAAGTCGTAATCCCGGATTATTACCCATAGCATCAAAATCACGGATGATCTGTTTGACTATAAGCAAAGCTATGCGTTGGCTATCAGGATAGAAAAGGTTGTGTGCCTCATCATCGCTGAAGTGCATGGTATCTGCCTTTAACGAACACTTCAAGAATCCCTGGTAGGGTTCCACATGTATCTCAACCTTTTCTGCATCACGATACATGGTGAAGAAATAGCGGAACAACTGACGGAACAGTTCGGCAAGCAAGATAGAATCGGCATGTACCGAGATATTCTGACATGCCCCCTCTCCCAAGACGTCAAACTGCATGTCAAGCTGGTTCTTGCGCAGAATACTTGCAAACTCACGTTTTGCCATCGCACACATATCCGTCACCATGACCTGCTCACGACGGAAACTCTGTTGTGCCACCTGACGTTCTGCCTGACTGCTTAACAGGGTGTACAGTTCCTTATAATAGGCCGTAAGCTCCACCATCTCCTTGATGTCGGCCGTTTGGCTTGCACTATCCTCTGCCGTAGTAGAGCGGTTCTCCAACATACGGTCGGCCAACTGCTTGATGCGCGAAGGATAGTACATCGACTCATGCTTTATGGTACTCAGACAGTTATCCATCACCTGGTTTTGCACGTATAAACGATTCTCCTCAAAACGGTAGTGACTGAGCATGTCGTTGGTTTGCTCTATCTTGGATTGCAGTTCTGAGGCAATCTTACTGGCCACACGCTTGCGACCACGGAAAACCATATAGACAAAGAATATGATAATGATGCTGATAAAGGCCAACACAGCAGTCAGTTGTCGAGAAGCCGACTGTGTCTTCGACAGTTCTTCGCAATAATAGGGCAAAGTGGCATCCTGGTTGCACAGTTTATGCAGGTTGATACAGATGCGATTGTTGTAGGTGTACAAATCCCACTCATGCAAAGCCAAGGCAGAAATGGCTATCTCATTACGTACCTTGATCAGCAAAGGGAAGTCCCATTTAAGACCTTGCTTGAAAGCCATGATGTCCATGGGTTCATACATATTCATATTGGCTTCATGATACAGCACCAAATCAGGATTGAACGATAGCAAGGCACTATCGGCATACGTCAACGCATCCTCATAACAACTATCCAGATTGCACTCTACGGCCAGGTCAAAGTAATGCTGGGCATCTTCCTCGTTGGGAGAGTTTTGTGCCGACATGCACATTGTGGCGAGGAAAGCACAAACCAGCATCATCACACGAGGCAAGCGGAAGAAAAAGCGACTGCCCTTCCCTACTTCGCTTTCGATGCCAAAGTGACATACACGGAACAAAGCAGAGGTCTTCTTGTACTTTTCGATAATGCCCTTACAGTTCATAAGACCAAAGCCAAAGCCTTTGTTTTTCTTGGCCGAGGCATCGTCGCCAATACCTATCTTGGCAGCATCATACGCCTTGTTATTGAGTATGGTGTCAATATCCTCCTCTTTCAATCCGCAACCCGTATCCGTCACGCTTAGCTCCACATATTCGTCAGTAGCATCTGCGCTGATGGTTACACTACCCCCCGAGGGCGTAAACTTGCGCGCGTTGTCAGCCAATGTGTTGAGCATGAAGAGCGTCAAAGCCTCGTCGGCTTTCACGTTGAGCTCTGTGCTCACTACGTTTAGCTTCACACCCTTTTGGTCATAGGCAAAATGACCGCGCTCCAGTATCGAGAAAAGCTTAGACAGCTGTATGGTTGAAATCTTCAGCGACAACTCTCCACGCTCCATCTTGATCCACTCGGTAAGTATGTCGTTATAAGCGATGATTTGATCTGAGAGTTCCGACACGTACTGCAACTGATCATCATCGGCCTTTCCTTGTCGCTTCATACGGTTCACCTCGTTGATAATACGGTCAAGGAAGGGCACCACCGCTTGTACAAGCGAAACCTTGGCACGCTTCTCCGAGTTGTGCGTCTTGTTCTGCGAGATACGCATCTTGCTCACTTCGCAGTTCTCTTGCGCTTCCTCCAACTCGCCTATCAACTCCTCCACCTTAGCCTTGTCACCCTTCAGAATGCGCTTGTCGCTACCAACATTCTTGTTGCCGTATTCGTGACGCTTCAGGCTCAGGATGAAATAGATGATACAGAGAAGCAACAGCACAAAGAGTCCGCCTACCGCCCACAGCAATCGTGCCTGCACGGCATTCTCCGACTGCAGTTCATGCATACGGCTCTCCATCTCAAGGTTCTGTGAGGTACTTTCAAGAATATCAAGATAGATATTACGGTTATAGTCACTTGCCGGCTTGTTATCCATGGCAATGAACAGCATAGATAGCTGCTGACGAATACCTGCCATCCATTCGGGTACGGTATTTATCTTGGGATCTTCTATCCATCTGCGCTCAATACTAATGCCTGTCCTGGTATCGGGATTAAACGCGTGCAACTTGTCGCCGTCCGTTCCTTCTGTCTGATTGTGATAATACATCTGGTGGTGCTTGTCAACACATGCCAAAGCACTGTCAAGCGCCGAAAGGGCTTCTTCATAGTTACCGTTATAGGCTTCTATCTCGCCGATGGTTCTATACACGCATGCCGTCTGGAAAAGATCCTTGTAATCCTTGAAACAGCTGATGGAATGCTTGGCAAGTGCCAAAGGCAACAGGTTGTCTGAAGGCATCACATTCTCGGGCATCCAACTCATGTGCTGTCCCAGCAATATCATCATCGATTCTGCATCCGAGCCAAAGATAATCTCCCTGTCGTGCGGGTTCTTCAAGCGCGATGCCAAAGCCTGCAAAGCATTGGCTTCAAAATAGATGTAACCCGTACGCCTGGCCATGCTGTAGCAGTTTATCAGGTAGCGGAACTCATCAATTGCCACGGCTTCATACGAGCCATCGACAAGTCCGCCGGAACCAAGCATATAATAATAGTATAATAACTGAGCCGTATCGCCCATCTCCTCAATATCGGGGTACAAGGTAAATATCTCTGACTTGGCAAGTGAATCCTGGTCTTGGTAATAATAGTAGGTAGAGGATATGATGTGATATTCCGACCAAGCGTATTCGTAGTCAGCAAGATCTATCCCCTTCACCATATCCATGTCCTCGGCTATACGCTTAAGGTGCTTGTTGGCCTTGCTGCGACTCTCATAGAACCCTTCGCCATCCCCGATGCGCTGGCACACCTTCATGCGCATCACGCTGGCACAAAGCAGGGTGATGTGGTTGCTGCTCAGTTCGCACACGCTGTCGAGCAAGCAAAGGGTGCCATCATAGTCCATACGCTGATAATGCACATAGGACAAGCGGTTGAGCGCCCTGGCTTTGCCATCCACATAGTCAGTTGCCTCGTTATAGGCCCGTTGTGCCAAGTGCTCACAGCTGTCTATGTCTGCATACCTCATACGATACGACTGCTGGCAGAGTGAGTCAACCAACTCCCGTTCTTCCCTCGACACCCTGCCGCAGGATATCAAAAGGAACAAGACATTAAGTATGAGAATTAACTTACGCAATGAATGAAGGTTTTTCTGTTAAATATGTATTATAAATAGGTTCTCTACATAGAGTGGTTAAAATGCCAGACGCTTGTGTTTTTAACACACAAAAGCATCATGTGCCACTCCCATTATTACTAATATGTGAAATTCTGCCAGACATTCAAGGGCTTGAAATATCCTTTCGGAGTATCCCCTCAATCTCTTCAAACTCCTTTCCCATATTCAAGTTGAGGTATATGCGGTACAATGGTGCTGCCCATAGCGACGACTTGTCGGGCACCATGCCGCGCAACCTTTCAAAGGGCACCAGAGCCCTTTGGTACATTTCTTGTGTGATGCGTCTGTCACGTCTGCTCTTGGCACTTTTCTTGTCATAGCTGGCGTTTTCCGCAAACGTCATCGCCTGGTTAAGCAACGACACCCCCTTGTTGCGCAACGCGTTGACATGAACAGAATCGCGACGTAAAGTGGAATCGCTCATCTCCACGCATTTCGTCCAATCCTCCTTATGCAAATACATAAGCGACTTGGCATACCAATACAAAGGAATGTCCTGCACACGGCTCAGCATCGTGTCAGCCAGTTCCAATCCGGTGTCATATTGCTTCTTCTCCACGAAATGCTCCACAAGGTTGGTGAAGAAATAGTCGTGCAGAGGGTAATCCTCACATCCATCGTATAGAGCGTCCAGCCAGTTTACCGAATCGCCCAGCGCCAGGTAGCAACGCACCTTGTACTCTTGCAAACTGGGACGTCGCTCCTTCTCGCTTCCCTCAATGGCCGAGTCAATATACTTCAGCGCTACGTCTGGCATCTTATTATTATAGGCCGCCAAAGTGGCATAGAAGTAGCTACGCTTCAGTATAGTGTCGCCTAACAGCGAGACGTCATCCTTCAGCAAAGGCTCATCGAGCATATCAATATACATGGTGAAGAAAGGCAAGGCGGCTTTGAAGTCATTCTTGCGGAGATAGAACCGTCCACCAGCATAGATGTTGGGACGATACTTTAGCAACATCGCACGATTCTTCTCACGGAAGCGTGGTTTAACCTTACCCTTCTCGTTGGGAGCCACGTCGGCACTATCGCACATCAACGCATACTGGCTTGCCTTCAACAAGGTATTGAAGAAACTTGCCGTGTCGTACTTCTGCTTCAGATACGCCTTTACGTTTTCAGCATCATTCATACTCAGGTTCAAAAGCGATTGAGTATATCTTATTTCCGCTCTTTCTTCCACAGTAAGGTCTGTTCGGCTCAATGCTTTTTGCAAGTTGCCCTCATTCTTTGCCTGGTCGCGATTGTTCTTGATGGCAGCCCTTGCATCACGCAAAAGAGTCTTGACCGGTGTGGGTACATCGGCCTTCTTCTTATCTTGTCCTTGCATAGCAAGGGCAAAAGTCAGCATGATTACTATCACTAATATTCTCATAAACAATACAAAATTACGAAAAAGAATGTAAACTTCGCACGTAGCTGACGGCTTTCTCAAAAAAAATGCAAGAAAAAAGCAAAAAAAACACAAATATGTTTGGTCAGTTTAAAAATATGTCGTACCTTTGCAACCGCAAACGAGAACGGTGCCTTGGATGAGTGGCTTAGTCAACGGTCTGCAAAACCGTCTACGGCGGTTCGAATCCGCCAGGCACCTCGAACGAAATGCAACAATAACCTGTGTTTAAGTCATTAAACGCAGGTTATTTGTTTATAGCCGAATCACTTCCTGACCAGAATGCCCAACACCACAAAGAGAACCATACAGGCGTAGGTTCAACAGAATCGCCAGAAAGAAGAAACAGAAGGATCCAACACACCTTACACCCCCTTTCTTCACCCAGACTTCGCAGAGAGTCATTCCATACTATATTTCATCGTGATACTTCTTCACCATCCTTTTACCTTCGCTTTATGTGCGCTTTATGTGCGCTCACAGTTCTTCACGGTTTTGTGAGCGCACCGTGAGTGCACATAGAGTGCTGCGTGAACAAACAGGCCAAGTACTGACTATCATCCGACAACACCGAAGCATAATCAACAGGAAGTTTGCAGTAAGAGACAAGAAAAACACGCTTTATGTTTGGCAGTTTCGCAGAAAACCATTATTTTTGCAAAAAATATTAGTAACGAAAGGAGGACTCTATGTACACATCCGACAAGTTGGTGCGTTTTGACTGGGCAATCAAGCGATTGCTTCGCAACAAGGCAGACTACTGCATTGTGGAGGGCTTGCTGACCGCATTGCTGGGCAAGAAGATCATCATCAATTCGTTACTTGAGAGCGAAGGCAACAAGGAGACGGAGACCGACAAGTTCAACCGTGTGGATATTCTGACAGAGGACGAGGAAGCCAATCTCTACATCTTCGAGATACAGAACAACCGTGAGCTCGACTACTTCCACCGCATGGCTTACGGCACGTCGAAGTGCATCTCCGAATACATGAAGCAGGGTGAGCCGTACGAGAAGATACGCAAGGTTTACTCCATCAACATCGTGTACTTCTCATTAGGCCAGGGCAAGGACTATGCCTACAAGGGAACGACGAAGTTCATCAGTCTGCACGACGAGAACGAGGAACTCGTGCTGTCAGAGATGCAGAAGGATGCCTTCCATTGCCAGACACCCTCAGAGATATTCCCTGAGTACTATCTGCTACGCGTGGACATGTTCGACGAGGTAGCCACTACCCCACTTGACGAGTGGATCAGTTTCCTGAAGACGGGAGACATCCCCACGACTGCCACAGCACCAGGACTACAGGAAGCCCGTGAACGTTTACGTGTGGATCTGCTCAACGACGAAGACAAGGCCGACTATTACCGCATGATGGAGAATCTGCGCTACCAACGTAGCGTAATAGAGACAGGACGTGCTGAGGGAAGAGCAGAAGGTCGCATAGAGGGACGCATAGAGGGACGTGCTGAGGGAAGAGCCGAGGGACGTGCTGAGGGAAGAGCTGAGGGAGAGGCTATCGGCGACCATAACCGTCAAGTATCAACAGCCAAAGCACTAAAGGCTATGGGAATACTTTCCATTACCCAAATTGCAGAAGCTACAGGACTTGATGAGGCTGAGATACGCCAACTTTAACTATATCATGCAGATTTAATGCGAAATTACAAGCAATTTCGCATTTTTTCATTATATTTGCAGCATAATACTAAAATACCATTTCAATTCCATGAAGAAAATCACACTTGTACTATTTGCCTGTGCATTATCAACCCATGCACAACGTATAAGCAACGCATCGTTTTTGAAAGTATCAGATAAGGCAGACATCATTGTCCCATTCAAGTATGAAGCAGAAGGTGTAAAGACACCTATCGAATGGGGACTTGATCTGGCGTGGCTTGACGAAGCCAACGTGAGAACCGGCGTGTTCTATGCTGGAAAAGACCTTATAGACATAGTACGCCTATCGTTCCAACCCACCTTTAGCGTTGAGGACGGCAAGCTCAACGCAGAACAAAAAAGAGACTTGGAAAAACGCATTACAGCCGTCAAGAACTGGTTGAAAACAGGCATAAGCTATAATGTGAATTGCGATCATCCTTCCGTTGACAGCTGGTATAATGTGAACAGCATAGGTAGCGAAGGGCGTGCCAAGCGATGGGCACAACTCATCGACCTAACCATCGACTATTACAAGTCAAAAGGCATTACCAATATCGTAAGTATCAGTCCATTCAACGAGCCTGACTATGGATGGAATCAAGGATATAGCGACAACACACGCAAAGCCGACTTCAAGGCAATATGTAAGCTCTTTAAGGAGGATGAGGTTTATGCCGAGAAATATAAGGGCGTACGTATGTGCGGAGGAAACACGCTTAACGACGACAAGGCTTACGAGTGGTGGAACTACCTGAAAGACGTATTGGACGAAGGTAACACTCATCAATTGGCAGGTAATTTCGACAACTACGCCTCGTTCTTCGAGAAGGTGCGAGAGAAGGGGCATCATGCTACAGCCGACGAACTTCATAACACAATGGAGGCCATGGTGGGAGTTGAATATGGTATGCAGACAGGCATTTGGTGGGGAACTTGTGAGAAGACACGCAGCGACTTCATGAAGGCAACCAACCATAACAATCCTGGTGACCGTCTGGCATACGCAGAGCATCGTGACAGATGGACGTCTGCCTCAGTGTATCGACACGCAGACGGAAAGGTTCAGGCATTTGGCGGTTCAAGCGAAAGACAAGCCAATACTACCACATATCTGTTCACCTCTACCGACCAACCCGTATGGTACAATGGACAACGTGGACGCGACTACTCTATGAAAGTGTTGGGAGGTACAGGTTACCAACAAGGGCAAACAGGCTTTGAGCAATCCATCGATGTGCAATGTGGAGATGATGTGATGCCACTTATCAGCGATGGCGTGTACAAGATTGTCAATGTCAAGACGGGCAAACCTTTGGGTCTGTCTGGCAACCCAAGCAAGAGCTGGACATCTATTAAGCAAGTTAACAACAATAGCAAGAACCCATTATACCAACAATGGAGAGTTAATCAGGTAACCAGCGGTGACAGAGACTATTATATATTGTCACTCAATACTACAGGCGACCCTGTTTACATCGACATTCTCAACTGGAACTATAATAGTGGAGCCGATGTAGGTACTTATCCCGGAGGTCTTGGTTCTAACGAACAATGGTACCTGGAGTATGCTGGCAATGGTGCCTTCTACATTCGTTCTCGTTACAGCACTAAGTGCCTTGAAGTACAAGGCGGAAATACCGCTGAGGGAACTAACATCATGGTAGCAGAACTATCGGGTAAGGATCAGCAGAAATGGCGTTTCTTAACTCCTGATGTAACACCCGACAAGAAAGTTCCTGCCACTCCTACTGAACTTGCTGCAACAGAAAACAATGCCAGCATTGAACTCACGTGGACGGCTCCTGCGGATAATGACATCAAGAGCTATACCGTGTTGCGTAGCAAGGATGACATCCAATACATTACGCTGTGCAACAATATTACCACCACAAGCTTCACCGATAATGAGGCAGAGGATGATACACAATACTATTATAAGGTGTATGCTGAAGACAAGTCCATGAACCGAAGCAAGGTCAGCGACCCTGTCAAGGCAAGCTGCCACATGCAAAAAGGTCTTGTAATGGATATGCCTTTAAACTCAGAGAGTGGACTTTTCGATGCGTCTGTCAACGCCAATCATGGTGTAATGGATGGAAGCGCATCCTATGTGAACAAGAACGAGCGTGAAGGACTCTCTCTTGATGGCAGTAACCAATTCGTACAGTTGCCCTACACCATTGCCAACCACGATGCCCTTACTATTTCGGCATGGGTATATTACCGTGGAGGCAACGCATGGCAACGTATCTTTGACTTCGGAAATGGTACCGACCAGTATATGTTCCTTACCGTCTACGACGGCACACGCATGCGTTTTGCCATAAAGAATGGCGGAGAAGAAGAGATTATACGTCCCAACACTTCCAAGAAGCCAGCAAACAACAAATGGGCACATGTGGCCGTTACAATCGACAATGGCGTGGGCATTCTCTATCTCGATGGCGTGGAAGTGGCTCGTAATGAAGGACTCACTATCAAGCCCAGCGACATTCGTCCTACTCTCAACTACATCGGCCGTAGCCAGTACGCTGCCGACCCGCTTTTCAAAGGGTATGTAAACGACTTCAAGGTTTACAACTATGCCCTCAGCGCTGAAGAGATCGCAGATGTTATTGACAACATTGAGATACCCACCGAAGATTCCTCCACATCCAACTTCATTTACGACTTAAATGGAAGACGTCTCACCCACCCCACTCGTGGTATTGTCGTCGAGAAAAACAAAAAGCTCATCAAGAAGTAAGTTGTTCAACTTTCGCATATGCACAAGTTTCAGGACTTGAAGTCATAAGGGCTTGAGATTATAAGGACTTGAGGTTATAAGGTTGAATTGCCTTATGTAAAACGAAGGTAATCTCACCTTATAACCCTATAACCTTAAACAGACCTATACACCCTCAAAAAAAAAGTTGAAGAAGTTTACTTGCAGCAGTCACAATTGCTAGAGTGGCGGAACTTACTAAGCAGTTTCTTAAGGAAATCTGAATTCTTGGAGAGTAAGCGCCATGCAAGATAGAGCGAGAGTGCCAAGGCAGAAAGGCCCAAAGAGTACTTGAGAACTTTCATGCCACCCACCAGACAGAAAGGCACAGTAGCACATACACACACAAACTCTAAGCCAATGAGCTTCAGGGTTCGTCTGCTGAAGCGGAACTTATAATGCCAACTATACACAAAGAAGATGATGAGCAGATCAAATAAGCCTGCTAATCCCAAACCAATGCCTGTACCTACCAATCCACCAGAAGGAATAGTATCAAAACTATAGTGTATGTATTCCACACCCCAATGGTACCCAAAGTATATGAGTGCCACGTAGGCAGCATCGTAAAGAAACTCCATCACCAGGAACAACATACTGTTTCCTTTGGCCAAAGGCAAATAAGCAATAGGAAGTGTGATGGCCTTGAAGAACAGATGGAAGATGGCACACACCGCCATGGGAGCAATAGGGATGAAGTCGTTGGTATAAAGCATACGGATGATGTGAGGCATGAACAGGCTAAGCAGAATGACTAATGGAGTCATCAGCAACACGCATACATCTATCTGCTGGTTTATAACGGCATTGGTCTTAACACGGTCATTGTTGATGGCTGAAAGACGAGGGAAATAATCTGCCTCGACTGCCACGAAGACCATACCTGCATAAGTAAATATAAGATTATATCCTGCCTTGAAGAGGCCTATCTCACCATCATCCTCCAATACGCCAAACACAAACGACGTGGCCAATGTGGTAAATATGGCTGCCAGCATGTAGGGAATACCCAGTTTGGCCAAGCCTAATCCTTCCTTAAACACCTGTTTGCTGAAGGGCTTGATGCGCCAAGGAAAGAACTTTGTGGTAAAGAACAAATGACAACCCGCTATCGACCATGTAGAAAGCACCAGAGCCAGTACAATGCCACGCATACCCAGTAAATAATATAATGGTACCGTGCAAAGCAACGTACAGATGGCAGCAGACACCTCTACTACAGAGAGGCACTTCAGTTGTCTGATTCCCTTCAGTATGGAACACTCGCCTGCCTCAATAGGAATGGAGAATACCATAAGCGAAAGCAGGCAAATGTCAAATATATGACTGTTGTCACCATCAAAGAAGAAGTAACACAGCACGGGCGACAAAGCCAGACAAAGCAAAGCACCCAACGTGGCTGTCCAGAAACTCCATGTGCGTACTACGCGTATATAATGCGACACTACCTCGTCATCGCCCTTCTCGTATAGTTCGCTGATGTTACGAACGGAAGACAGAGACAGTCCCATGTTCGTGGATGAGTTGACCAGTTCACCGATGTTGCTGTACACAGCACTTAAGCCCATACCCACCTTGCCCAGAAGAACTGACGTCAACTTGTTGCGGACAATGTTGATGAGTATCTTCAGGACCTGCACACCACCGAATATTCCTGTGTATTTTAACACATGGTCGTATGTTGCTTCTCTCGATTTACGCTTTGTCTGATTCATTTGAGGCGCAAAGATACAAAAAAATCACGTATATTTGCCTCATTCAGCGTTTTTTTATACTTTTGCATCACGAATTGTGCATTGTGAAGGCCGAAGGGCTCGACGAAGTCAATCATGAATTGTGCATTGTCAATTATGAATTGTGCATTGTGAAGGCCGTAGGGCTCAACGAAGTCAATTATGAATTGTGCATTGTCAATTATGAATTGTGCAACACAAATGAGAGGAATAACTCATATTGACATTGATGAAAATTCTTTTATTAGGCGAATATAGCAACGTGCACTGGACCCTTGGCGAAGGTCTTAAGGCGCTGGGTCATGATGTCACGGTAGTATCCGACGGCGACGTGTGGAAAGGCTACCAGCGAGACATCAGCCTGCGTCGTCGTTCGTTGGGCAGATGGGACACGCTGAAATACCTATGGGACATCAAGCGCCTGTGGCCCAAACTGAAAGGCTATGACGTGGTGCAGATAATCAATCCTATGTTTCTCGACCTTATGGCCGAACGCATCCTGCCTTACTACAAGCAGCTTCGCAGACAGAACGGCAAGATGGTCATGGGTGCATACGGTATTGATTACTATTGGGTTAGCGAAGGCATGAAAAGCAATACTTTCAGATACAGCGATTTCTACCTCAATGGTGTACTGCGCCATAATCACGACAACGACGTGATGATTGCCGATTGGCTGAAAGGTGCCAAAGGCATACTCAACAGGCAGATAGCGCACGACTGCGACGCCATAGTGACAGGCTTGTATGAATACGACGTGTGCTATCGTCCCAACTATCCGTCCAAGACTACGTTCATCCCCTTTCCCATACATTGCGACTATGTGCCTACTCCCAAGCCCGACAAGGGCAAGATACGCTTCTTTATCGGCATACAGAAGACGAGACACGAATACAAAGGTACCGACATCATGCTCAGTGCCTTGCAGAAACTCGAGGCAAAGTACCCCGACCGTATGGAGATAGTTAAAGCCGAGAGCGTACCTTTCGCACAATACAAAGAGATGATCAACAGCAGTCATGTGCTGCTCGACCAGCTCTACAGCTATACCCCCGGCATGAATGGTTTGCTGGCCATGTCGAAGGGTATCGTACTGGTAGGTGGTGGTGAGGAAGAACAATACGACATCATCCATGAGCACACCCTTCGTCCTATCATCAACGTACAGCCCAGTGAGCAGGATGTCATCCAACAGATAGAGAACCGCATCTTGCTACAACCTGACAGTATTAACCAATTAGCCTTCGACAGCATAGAGTATGTACGCAGGCATCACGACTATATAAAAGTAGCCAAACAGTATGAAGCATTATACCAGTCATTATAGGCACTATATCTGCAATTCCACGCATTATATCTCTCATTATATGCATTTTAGCACAGTTAAGTTGATGCATTTATTCATAGCAATGATTACTACCTTATTGCTATGCGCATGCCATCATCACACACCCGAACCAACCCCCAATTCCACCCAGAGCAAGCGTATGACTGTCATAACATACATCATGGCAGAAAACTCGCTGAGCCATTTCTACGGCAGCGACCTCAACGAAATGGCTGCCGCTGCCAAAAGCATACCTTCCGACTGCAACTACGTGGTGTATGTCGATGCAGAAAACGCCCCAAAGATATACACCATTGATGCCAAAGAAGGACTGGTAACACGTATGGAGACAGATGAATGCGACAGCGCATCACCCAAGACGTTCAGGGACGTCCTGTCCAGGATTATCACGCTCTACCCTGCCGACAACTACGGACTCATCATGTGGAGCCATGGCAGTGGCTGGATACCCGAGTACCAAAGCATGCAAAACAGCACCTCGCGCGGCAACAAGACCATTGGTGTGGACAACAACATCAACAGCAAGACCCTTAACACTGGCAGCGAACTCGACATCATCGACATGCGTCTGGCACTCGAGGCACTGAACGTCCACTGGGACTACATCTTCTTTGATGCGTGTTTCATGCAATGCGTGGAACTGGATTACGAACTGCACAGGCTTGCCGACTATATCATAGCCTCTCCTGCCGAGATTCCCGGCGAAGGAGCCCCATACGACAAGATCATGCCTTACCTCGTGCGTAAGGACAATATGAGCATAGAACAGAGCGTGCAGCACATTGTCAGCACCTACCAGGATCATTATGACAAGACGGATGGTGTAGTGCTGTCTGCCGTTCGATGCAGCGAGATGGAGAACCTTATGCAAGCCACACGTAAGATATTGCCCCACTATTACGATGACGCCTACTCCTTCGACACACAAGACGTCCAGATATACAACCTGTACAGTTCAAGGGCATACTGGAGGCCTGAGTACTATGACATGGGAAATACCATGCACAGCATGATGCCATCTCTCGACTACGACACTTGGCAGGAGCAGTTGCACAAGGCCGTACCTTTCCGTAGCACCTGTGCCTTCTGGTACACCATGTACAACTTCGACAGTCGCATCAAGGACATCGACAACGCCGCCATGATGTCAATCCACATTCCCAACGAGAAGTACGACGCCCACACCACCTACAATACCGCCATCAAAAAGACGCTGTGGTACAAGGACTATCATGCTGCCCAAAACTGAGCTTAGAGAGGCTGGATGGGCTATGTAAAGAGGCAGAATGGACCGTGAAGAGAGGCAAAAAGGACTGTGCAGAGAGGCAGAATGGACTGTGCAGAGAGGCAGAATGGGTTAAAGAGTGACAGAAACCCCAGAGACTAAAAGTTCAGAGAGAGGACGCTTGTTGACCTTGGAAACAAGGTAGCAGAAAGCAGAAAATGAAAGGCTGAGAAACGAAAGTTAAAGGTCTAATAGACAAAAACACATAGCGCACGTCATTTTTATCATCACAAAGACAAGTAAAACGAAATAATTGTGTACCTTTGTAGCATAATTGTAACTTCTTCTATACATCATGCCAACCACACACATGGTGCATAGAGCTATAAATCTTATACAACAATGTCAGCAAAATTAGCAATATTCGTAAGCGGCAGTGGTTCGAACTGCGAGAACATCATTAAGTATTTCGCAGGAAACAAGGAAGTGGAGGTCAGCATCGTCGTCAGCAACAAGCCCGATGCCTACGCCCTGACAAGAGCCCACAACCTGAACGTAAAGACCAGCATCATCACCGCCCAGCAGCTGCGCGAAGATCAGCAGCTGGTGTTATCCACCATCGAAGGGTGCAACTGGATTATCCTTGCAGGCTTCCTGCCTAAGGTTCCGCAATACCTCATCGACCTCTTCCCCAACCGCATCATCAACATCCATCCCTCGCTCCTTCCCAAGTTTGGTGGCAAGGGCATGTGGGGACATCACGTGCACGAGGCCGTAAAGGCTGCAGGTGAGACAGAGACAGGCATTACCATACACTATGTCAATGCCAACCTCGACGAAGGACAACAGATAGCACAGTTCAAGACGCCCCTTACCCCCGAAGACACACCCGACACCATTGCCGACAAAGTACATGTGCTCGAAATGGCCCATTTCCCCGTAGTGCTCGAGGAAGTATTTAATAATACTTCACGATAACTCATTATAATATAGCATCATACATTGGTTAACCTATAGCATTTACTCAATATAAACCATGTATGATGCTATATCTCTCCCCAAAACACTAAACCAAAACTTTAACAGAAAACAATAAATTCATATTATTTAGTGTAATTTTAAGCAGAAAACACCATAAAAAACCATAAAAAACACATCTTTTATAAAAAAAGAGCAAAAAAAGAACAAATCATGCATAAGTATGAAAAAAAAACGTAACTTTGCAGAGTCTTTGCAATAGGCAAACCATATACTTGCTTAAAATACCGAATAAACTACATAAAAAATATATAATGAAAAAAATCCTCTTAATGGCTGCTCTTGCATTCTCAGCCCTAAACATGAGTGCACAGAAGGTTAGGTTCGGCATCAATGCTGGTGCAGGTATCTCCTCTTTGGTAGGTAGTGACTCAAAGGGTAATGGCAACGCTTTTGCCTACAAGGTAGGTGCTACTATTGACATTCCTACCAGTGAGCACTTCTCATTCATCTCTGGCGTAGATTTCATCAACAAGAGCTTTGAGGCTGCTGACGAGAACTACAACCGCTACTTCCTGCAGCTCCCCGTTATGGCCGCTTACAAGTTCAGTATGGGCGAGACCAGCCAGTTCACCCTCAAGGCAGGTCCCTATGTAGGTATCGGTGTAGCTTCAAGCGACATCAAGGGCACTGACGAGAACTTGTTCAAGGACGACTACCACAACCGTGGTGACTATGGTTTCAAGGTAGGTTGCTCATTCGACTTCAGCCACTTTACCGTAGGTGCTGAGTTCAGCCGTGCCTTCAGAAAGATCAACGATGGCGTGAAGGCCTACAACCAGGTTTACGGCATCATGCTGGGCTATAAGTTCTAAGCGCAAAAACAGAGCATCTATACACATAAGTGCTACATTCGTTCGCGAATGTAGCATTTTTTTTTGCATTTTCTTGCATATTCAAAATATTTCTCGTACCTTAGCGGTTGGAGTGTAAGATCTATAACCCTAAAACCATATGAAGACTACCCCAGAACCCCCTCAAAACGAAGAAAACAAGATTGACAGACACATCAGCGGCTTCTTTAATTATTTGGAGCAGCTGACTACGCAGTTACTTCACTACATCATTGCCATAGCCAGGATCATCCTTCCCCTGGTGTTCTCTGCACTGGCCACGTGCTGGAGCCTCACCACGAGCCTTATCAGCAGGTGTCTCGCCCCGCCCAGCGAGGTAGAGCAACATCCTCTCCGTCATCCCTCCATAAGTCAGGAGTGCAAGTATCCGTTTGTCGTCAACGAAGCTATTGCCCACGAGGTGTACAAGAAGCTGATGACTTACCTCAAGAACAAAGAGCGCTGTCAGGCCAAAGACATTATGATGCCATTCCGTGCAGCGCAAGAAGCAGGCGTCATACGTCGCATCACCTACAAGGAGATGAAGCAGGCGTTTCCCGACTATTGCCCCTCCAGCGCCACGTCTGTCTCACACTATACCGCTCCAGGTACGAACCACTACAGCGACATAGCAGCCTTTAAATACATCGTGCAGGACTTTGCCCACATTGCCAAGACGAAATGTTAAGTAATTCAAGTTTCGCATGTGTGAGGAGTTAAAGAATATCAAGGAGTTAAAGGAGTTAAAGGAGTTAAAGGAGTTAAAGAATATCAAGGAGTTAAAGACGGATGTCTTGCTCCTTGGGGCATTGTGGAGTCCACCCTGCATATCTGACGTCGACTTTTGACCGTCGTCAAAAGTAACTCCTTTAACTCCTTTAACTCCTTTCGCTCAGCGTGCCTTTAGGCCGATGCTTTGCTCGCAAAGAACTCCCTAATACTGAAGCATGCGAAGCTTGCGAAAGTTGAATTAAAGCTATTATAAAAATAATTTTGATCACTTACTTAATGAACAAAGCATAAAAAATGTAGATTGTAACTTAAAAGTGTACCACCCCTAATAATTGAAAAGTGTACCACTAACCATAGAGAAATGATAATCGTTAGGCTTTAGTCCTCCTGT
>JAZLKL010000057.1:0-23925 GCA_045597585.1 Bacteroidaceae bacterium
AAGAAAATTTAATGCCAAATAAACATGTTTCTTAGAATCTTATTTGCAAGTTTACTCAATTAAATGTACTTTTGCAACGCAATTGGAAGGTGGTACACTTTTCAATTACTAAGTGGTACACTTTTCAATTACCATATACAAGAAGGATTAGGATGTGATATTTATGGTTAAAAATCAACCAATTTTCTTATGGAATTATCATTATCCCAAATAAACGTTTGATGGCAAAGCGTATTAACATTTTTGTGCATGACCAACGACAAAGAAATAAATAAGGTGGCAATTTGAGCAAAAGCCACGCTTAACAGCATTAATTTGTCTTCAAAATTGTGGGTTTTACAAAAAAAATTGTACCTTTGTGTCTCAAAAAGAAGAGAAGGCGAATTATTTGCACTCTCAACACTTTAAAATAACGCTCTTTGAACTTCAGTGAAACGCAATGGTGACGATGGAACAGCCTAAAATACAGGTCACACCAAAATCACACTAAAAGGGTATATCCCGAAAGGAGCAAATGAAACTAAATTACTGATTTTCAAAAGAGTATTCGGATAGTAGCGCAGTTGGTAGCGTACCACGTTCGGGACGTGGGGGTCGGGAGTTCGAGTCTCCTCTATCCGACAAAACAATCATCATGAGCGAAGAAGAAAAGAAAAGCCCGTCAGGGCTTCCCGCATTACCCCAGGAAATAAAGGAAGAGCGAGCCAGAAAGCAACTTCAGGAGGACGAGAAGAGGATGAAAGAGGATCAAGAGAACTCGCCCAAATGGTTTGCTATGCGAGCCACCTACCGCTGTGAGCAGGACATGAAGGAGCAGTTGGAACAAGCCAATATGGACTTCACCTGCTTCCTGCCCCTTGTTCTTGCCGACAGAGTCATCAAAGGTCGCAAGAAACGCGTATGGGTGCCTGCCGTATCGAGCCTCATCTTCGTGCGAGGCGTAAAAAGCAAGATACAGGAATTCAAAGCCAAGCACCCTCGCCTACAGTATCTCTGCCGCTTCACAGGCAAAAACGTAAGAACCCCCATTACGGTTCCCGATCAGCAAATGGCCGACTTCATCAAGTTGTATGAGGGAGGTAACTACGAGATTACCGACGACCCCGAAATCATCAACAGCATCAAACCCGGACAGAAGGTGCGTGTGGTAGAAGGTCCCTTCATGAACCTCACTGGCACCTTCCAGAGGATGAAGGGAAAACGCTCCAAGCAGTTCATCATCAAGATTGACCAGATTGCTTGCATCACCACGACCGAAATCAGTCCGCACATGGTAGAGATAATAGAAAAATAAAAAAAGAACACGAGGTTTTATAGGAATAGTTCCCGTAAAACCTCGTGTTCTTTTGTATCTCTGCTTGCACTATAAGCTCATCCCTTAGATCACCTCTTCGTTGACAGGCTCCACTATGCCAGGCTCTGCAGACTTGGCAGCAGGTTCTGTGGGAGTGGTTTCTGCAGGTTTGCTCTCTACCTGAGAAGCATCAGTAGCCGAAGCATCCTTGGGTGTGGCGGGTGCATACGAACCGCCGCCAGCCATCTCGAGAAAGCGGATGTACGACTTATAGGTGCCACCCACAGCCTTGAAAATATTGTTGGCAAAGAGAATGTCGGTGATGTGGTTCTCGCGCACATAGTTCTTCATGTTCTTGGTGAAGTAACGTGCATCGATGACGTGAATCTCCTCGAATGAGTAGAACAGATAACCAGGCAGGGCATTGCCGTAGCTGTCCTTGAGGATAATAAGACGACGGCCGTTCTTGGTACCTGTACGCACCACAGTAAGCTTGGTGTCGCCACCCATGAAGGTACAATATGCACCACCGCTACCATCCTTGAAGTGGCAGAAGAACTTACCCTGATGGGGCTTACCCTCGCCGGTAACCTGATAGTTCTTGTTGATGGTATAGGTGATGTACGTGGTATTGTACTCGATGTTCTGGGGAACATAGTACACAAAGTCCTCAGGAGCATTCTTGATACTGATATCCTTGGAATAGCCGTACATAGTACCCACGAAGCCATGCACTACCCTACGCTCGTAGCTGCTGAGGTCGCGGAAGGGAACGCCTGCCACCTCGCAGAACTTCTGCGCAGCATAATAAGCGCCCAAGGGAGACCAGTGGTGGTCGGTACGCAGGTAGATGTCTTCGGAAGCATGCTCACCCAGTACGGTAAAGATATCGACTGCCTTGACACCCTGCAGATGCGCCCAGATATTCTTGAGCGTGGGCAACTGCTCACGAGTGAATCCCTTTGCCTTTTCGGGGGTATAGAAAGCCGCAGCAGAAGGCACCACCATACAGTAGATGTTGACGTCGGGGAAAACCTGCTTGTAGCGGTTACACGTCTCAGCATAGCCCGAACCACTCTTCGAACTACCACCGAATGCCATCAAGGCACGAGCCTTGTCGCCTGTACCCACGATGATGATACCATGGTTGGCCACCTTGGCCTTGTCGTCGGCTGTCTGATTGTTCTCGTATTCGGCAATAGCATCGGGATCAAACTCAGGTTCTACCTCCTCTTCCTCTATGTCCATCTCGGGATCAACGCCATCGGTAGAGGCATGGAAGGTAACGTTCTCCTCACCGTCGGTCTTGAGTGCCAGCCAGTTCTTCTCCATCATGCTCAGCTCCATGATGAGGTCGCGGAAAGGCTCGGTATCGCTGTACCATGCCGAAAGACTGTCAGCATATTCTCCCGACCAGTACTTCTCTGCCGTGAGCTCTGGGAAAGTAGCCAGTTCGCGCTTCTCGAGTTCAGAATACTCGCTACGCGGAAAGATATTGAAGATGATGACGAAGGCCACGAAGAGCAGGCCCATGATAGTCAGATAAATCTTACTTTGTTTCATTTTTATAATGTACCAATTACAATGTACGGTGTACTACCTCTGTACTATATATTTTATTCAATCAATTCTCTTGTGCCTCCATCAGGCTGTCGAAGAATTCAAACTCATCGACCTCCTTCTCGTTTTCCTCAGTCTCTTCCTTAGCTGCCTGAACGAGGTATTTGCGGTACATGGCAACCGTCTCACCAGAGGTATGCGCAATGTTGTTGGCAAACACGATATCGGTAATGCAATGCTCATCGACATAGTCAATGAGATTCTGGGTGAAATAACGGCAATCTACCACATGCACCTGTTCGAAGGAATAGAACAGGAATGAGCTGAGTGCGTTGCCAAAGCTATCCTTCAGGATAAGGACACGACGTCCGTTATACACATCCGTCTCCACACGGGTCAGTTTGGTATCGCCTCCCATGAAGGTGCAATAGGCAGCCCCACTACCATCGTTGTAGGTGCGGAAGAAGTTATCCTGATAGGGTTCTGTCTCAGACACCACACGCTTGCGCGACTTGTCGAGCGTATAAGCCACGTAGATGGTGCGATAGGTAGCCTCGGTGGGCACATAATACACAAAGTCCTCGGGGGCACGCTTGAAAGCGGGATCACCACTATACTTGGCCATGGTGCCCACATAGTTGCGCACCACCTTGCGCTTGTAGGCGCCGAGGTCGCGGAAAGGAACACCAGCAGCCTTCGCCAACTGCTCTGCTGCATAGTAGGCGCCCAATGGTTGCCAATGATGGTCGGTACGCGAATAGATAGGTTCGTCAACATGCGCCAGAAGGGCGTCATACGAATCTGCACAAACTACATCGGGACGGAGCGAATTGAAGACCTCGTCGATGGCAGCACGCTGACTGCCAGCCTTGACCTTGCTCTCCTCTGGCAAGTAGAACTCTACTGCCGTGGGCACACCGAGAAAATAGACCTGCACATCGGGGAAGGTCTCGGCATACTCGTTCACAACGCCGGCATAGTCGCGCAAACGCTGACGGTTGAGCCCGAAAGGATTACAGCCACGTATGGTGCGGCCTGCTCCAATCACAAGCACACTACCCTTCTTTCTGACCATGGAAGAAGAGTCGATGTCGAAATCCCATATCGTAAGGGAGTCGATGTTCATGCTATCCGTATAGATAGTATCGGCATCGTGCTGCCCAGAAGGTAACTTCGCACCATGAACGCTCTGCAGCACAAGACTGCATGTGCCAAGCACAGCAAGCGCAAGGTAAGTGAGTCGGTGTGATTTCATAAGCTTAGAAACGAGTATAGATGAAGGGATTATTGGTCTCTCCAACCAACAGGGCCACACTAAGGATGATGATACCTACAGAAATGCACAGACGAGTGAGCATCACTACATTGCGGTGCATCTGGGTCTCGGGTGACTTCCAACGGGTGAACCATTCGTAAACGGTTTCGCGAACGGGCATACAGAAGAGGATGCAGACAATCCACAACCAGAAGTTGTCAAAGAAGGCAGTCACCGTCTCATAGCTGTGCATCTCGGCAGCACCACCAAATGCCTTGTTGAAGAACTCAGACATCTCACCAAAATCGGGGAAATAGAACAATCCACGGCCCAGGGTGATGATGATAAGGGCATAGATGTGCAGGAAGATACCTGGGACATAGTTGATAACCATCTTATAGCGTGGCTTACCTCCATTGGGGTTGGGAATGGGCTCGCCTATCTTCTTCATCAAGGTGTATTTCTCGAAGAGAAGGATTACGCCGAAGTAGAGACCCCAGCATACGAAGTTCCAACTTGCACCATGCCAAAGACCGGTAAGAAACCATGTGGCCATAATGTTGAACCACTGGTGACGACGGTTACCACCCAGAGGGATATAGACATAGTCGCGGAAGAAACTACCCAACGAACGGTGCCAACGATGCCAGAAGTCCGTAATCGAATTACAGCAATAGGGATGGGTGAAGTTCTCGTTGAAGTGGAATCCAAGGCAACGACCTATACCAATGGCCATGTCGGAATAACCGGAGAAGTCGAAGTACACCTGCATAGAGTAAGCAATAATGCCTATCCATGCACCCGAGGTGGTACAATCCTTGAAACCACCTACCAGGAACTGCTCGGCAATAACCGACATCTGATTGGCCAAAATGACCTTCTTGCCCAAACCACAGAAGAAGCGGAACACGCCATCGGCAATGTCGTCGGCGGTTACACGACGGTTGTGAATCTCGTTCGCCACTGTATCATAACGCACAATAGGACCTGCAATAAGTTGCGGGAACATACTGATATAAAGCAGCAGATCGACGAACTTCTTCTGCACTGGAGACTGTCGCTTGTACACATCGACCAAATAAGAGATGGACTGGAACGTGTAGAAACTGATACCGATGGGCAACGAGATGCGTGGGTCTGGAATATTGAGACCCATACTGTCGAGCGTCTGGATAATCATACTTGAGTACTTGAAGGTACTCAGGATAAGAATGTTGCACACCAATCCCGTGACCAAGGCGGCCTTACGATGCTTTTCCTGCCTATCGATGGCCAAACCTGTGAGGTAGTTGATGAACACACATGCCAGCATGAGGAACACATACACAGGCTCTCCCCACGAATAGAAGATGAGCGAAAAGAATACGAGCGCCAAATTCTTGCACTTGTTGTAGGGTACAAGAGGATTGGAATTTAGTTTTTTATCTACCAAGCCCGCCAGCATGTAAACAATTGCAAAAGCCGGCAAGAAGGCAAATAAGAAAAACAGATCTGAAAAAACCATTACCTTATTGAATTACCTTATTGAATTACTTTACCTAATCTTTCAAAAAAACGGGGCAAAGTTACAAATAAGTAAGGTAATTGCCAAATATATTAGAATAATAGAGCAAAAATTTGCATAAACAAGAAAAAATCGCTTACTTGCAGCCCGAAAATGCACTAAGATGCATGCTGCTGTGCAAAAATCACGGCAAAGGAGAAGCAACTCTCTCCATGCTTTTATTATTGCGTATGAAACATAATACAATGAAAAAGAACTTACTGACTGCGCTATTTATCCTCGGTCCAGTTACCACTAATGCGCAGGTAAAGCAAGACACCTTTCGTGGCAAAGCTTCATATTATTCGCTCCGCATGACGGGGCGAAAGACTGCCAGCGGCGAGCGATTTCACAACGACAGTTTGATGTGCGCCCACCGAACACTTCCTTTCGGCACGCTGTTAAGAGTGCGCAACCTGAACAACAACAAGGAGGTCATCCTGAAAGTTACCGACAGAGGACCGTACAGCAAGAAGTACATTCTGGACATCACGCAACGTGCTGCCCGCGAACTGGGCTTTCTGCGTAAGGGGTTTGCCCCCATCGAGGCCGTGATACTGCCCGAAGGGGTTGTGCCGTTCGAGGCAGAGACAGACTCATGCAACATCATGTGCACGATAAAGTCGGAGTTTACTCCCGACTCAGTTTTGTTCGAGCCAGAATGGCAAGCCAACGACTCACTCCCACCATTGGTTCCTCACAAGAATGCCGGCGTGACTCATAAGCGCAGTTCCAAGAAGCACGTGCATCACTCTCACAAGAAGCATAGTAGCCATGCAAGCAAGAAGCGCGTACACCGTCCTGCCAAGAAGAGTACACGCCCCGTAGCCAAGAAGACGACTTCGCCAGCAAAGAAGGCTACAACACCAGTCAAGAAGACTACAACACCCGCTCAAAAGACCACGGCGCCTGTCAAGAAGGCTACAACACCTGTCAAGAAGGCTACAACACCCGCTCAAAAGACCACGGCGCCTGTCAAGAAAACTACTTCACCAACTGTCCGCAAGCCTTGAGGTAGGCCACACTACTTAGATAAAGTTGAAAGTGGGCATCCACCTGTGTCTGGTATGCCTTTTGCCATAATGCCTGTGTCTCAAGATAATCAGACAAGGGTTCTTCACCAGCCTTGTAGCGCTGTCCGCTAAGTTGCATACTCTCCTCTGCCGTTGCCAGGGAGCGTGTGGACAGTTCCACCTCCAGACGAGCCTCATCCAGATTATTGGCCGCACGCGACAGCTCGAGTTGCATAAGCTCGGCCTTGTTCTGGCGTTCCAACTCTGCCTGCTCCTGCTTTGCCTTGGCAGCCTTGACCTTATGGGTACGTTCGCCGAAATGGTAAAGAGGGATGTTCACGGTAACACCGGCTGCAAAGGTAGCCCCATCAAGAAGCATATTGTCGGCAATCTCCACTCCATGCGCATAGCCATACTTGGCCAGCAACGCTACCTGAGGCAGCATCTCGCTCTTGGCCATCTTGACACGTTGAGCTGCTATCTGAGCCTGATAGTCGAGCATGGCATACTCCGGACGTTCGGTAATATCGTTAGTCAGCAGCGACTGGGCATCGCTCACCACAGGGTATTCGGAAGATACGTTCACGGTGCTGTGCAAGGGTTGTCCGATGATGTGGCACAGATTCATGGCAGCCAGGCGTCGCGCATTCTCAGCACGACGTATCTGCAGTTCCACCTCATTGATCTTTACCTGCACCTTTGCCTCGTCATTCTTTAGCTTCATACCATGCTTGATGGCGCTCTGCACATTCTTCTCGAGTTCCTGCAAGAGTGCCTTATACTTCTCTGCAACGACCTTCAGTTCGTTGGCCTTCACGCAGTTGGCATAAGCCTCATCCACCATCATGATAACCTCAGCATCGGTCTTTCGCTCATTCTGCTGTGCCAGGAGTACAGCCGTTTTCGACATCTCGTAGCCTGCACGAATCTTTCCACCCATATACAAGGGTTGCTTCATCACCAAATTGCCACTATACACAAAACCCGCCTTGTAATCGATTTGAGCCTCATCGGGCAACTGTGCACCTACCTGCCCGAGCCATTGTCCCATCTGCGGAGGCACGACACCTGCCATCACTCCACCCGTCACAGCAGAGGTAAGTCCTTCCTTCAATCCCGACAAGTTAAAGCCCATCGGTCTCTTGTCGGTATCGTACAGGCCAAATCCCACTAACGAGAAGTCGGGAAGAAACAGAGCCTTGGTACTCTTCATGGTGTGCTCTGCCTGTTCGGTGAGCAGAGCCGCACTCTTCTTATCCTTATTATATTGCAGCGCCATCTCACGGCACTTGTCGATGGTAAGTGTCTGCGCCGAGGCTGAGAACACCCACACGCACGAACATATCGTTGCTATTATCTTTTTCATCGCTGATTCATTTTTCTTTTATATATAAAAAGGAGAACTCCTGATTAGCATCATCCTTTCTTCACCTTGAAGAACATGGCATACAGCACGGGGATGACCAGCAAGGTAATGACCGTTCCAAAGAGCAAGCCACCCATGATGGTAACTGCCAACGAACCAAACATGGCATCGGTAAGCAGAGGTATCATACCCAGTACGGTGGTCATGGATGCCATCATCACGGGGCGCAGACGACTCATACTGCTGTTGATAAGTGCATCGTATGGTCGTACACCCTGACTCAGTTCCAGGTTGATCTCGTCGATGAGCACGATGCCGTTCTTGATAATCATGCCAATCAATCCCAATGCACCCACGATGGCCACAAAGGTGAACTGCTTGCCGGTGAGCAGCATGGTAAGGATGACTCCCACAAACACCATGGGGATGGTGCAGAAGATGATGGTAGGCTTGCGATAGTCCTTGAAGAGCAGGATGAGCAATCCAATCATCAGGATGATGGCCAGCGGGAAGTTGGCAAAGAGATACTTCATACTACGGTCGCTGGCGGCCTTCTCGCCCTTCCATGACATCTTGTAACCTGCCGGAAGCTTTATCTTGTCAATCTCCTTGGCAATAGCTGCACGCGTCTTCTCGGTCTCAGCACCCACTACGGGAGAGCATTGTACACGCTGCATGCGCTGACCATTGTAGCGAGGCACAACAGGATCCTCCCACTCTACCTTGATGTCACGACTGACCTGTCGCAAAGGCGTGGTACCAATCACGCTGTTGATGAGTTCCTCACGTCCCAGCGTGCCAGTCTTCAGTCGAAGCATGTTCTCGGCTGTAAGCAGGCCGTTGAGGTTGGGAGTCATGGAGAACACTTGCAAGTCTTCAAGATTCTCCACGGGATTGCCCTCCTCATCCACACATTTCACATACAGGTTGTTGTTGTAGATACCCTCGTGGAAACTGCCCACAGGCAAACCACCCCCTGCCGTGATGAGCGACACGCTCAACTCCTTACGGCTGATGCCGATGGCACGTGCAGAAGCCTGGTCGTAGTCAACATTGAGCACGGGCACCTGAGGCTCCCAGTCGGTGGTGATTAGGCGTACCTTGCCACTTTGGCGCATGATGTCCATCACGCTGTCGGTCAGCGCATGAAGCACGGCTGGGTCAGGCCCCTCCAACTGCAACTCAATGGGGTACTTCTTGAACATCAGGTTGTAGAGCTTCAGCTTGCAGTATGCATCAGGATAGTGGGTGGTAAGATACTCCTGTATCTCATCCATGTTCTCACGCAAGTCCTTGGCACTCTCAAAGTCGATGATGAGTTCACCATAGGCAAGCGAAGGAGTGGCAATGGTGCGTACCAAGTTATAGCGAGCAGGTGTTCCGCCTGTACTGCATGTAATGTGCTTTATCTCCGGACGTGTGCGAAGGTAGGCCTGTATGCTGTCGAGGTCGCGCTTCACGCGGGTGTAGTTGGTTCCCTCGGGCAACTTATACTCCATGTAGCACTGGTCGTACTCCATATCGGGGAAGAAGCCCTGACGCATGTGGGGATAGCCTAAGACTGCCACCACGCATAGAACCACCATGGCTACCACCATGCTGACGCGATGACCAAGACAGAACTCCAGAATCCTACGCAAGGCGGAGTAGGTCTTGCCCTTGTACAAGTCGGCTTCGCCCTCTGCCTGTCTTACCTCCCTGCTACCCGCCTTGAACAGGCGGTTCGACATAAGGGGTACGTGCACCAAGGCCAGTACCCAGCTCAGCAGGAGCGACACGGCCAGTACCACGAAGAGGTCGTGCACATAGATGCCTGCTGTATCGGGCGAAAGGAATATGGGTAGGAATGAAAGGATGGCTATAAGTGTGGCACCCAACAAAGGCATGGCCGTACGCTTGCCAATGTCGCACATAGCCTCCATGCGCGACTTACCTGCCTTCAGGTCGATGAGAATGCCATCGACAATCACGATGGCGTTGTCCACCAGCATACCCATAGCCAGGATGAACGAAGCAAGCGAGACACGCTGCATGGTACCTCCATTGGCACCGAGAAAGAGGATTGAACCCATGACGATGACCACCAAACTGGCACCGATAATCAATCCGCTCTTGATACCCATGAAGAACATCAGCAGTACTACGACGATGAGGACCGACTCTACCAGATTGATGGCAAAGGCACCCAAAGCCTCGTTTACACGGTCGGGCTGATAGAACACCTTGTGGCACTCTACTCCCACAGGGAAACGTGTCTCCTCAAGTTCCTTGATGCGATTCTCCACCGCACGTCCCACCTTGGTGATATCGGCACTCGACGAGCATGCCACCATGACGCCTATGGCAGGGGCATTGTCATAATAGAGTGCGTTACGCACAGGGGTCTCTATGCTCTTCTCCACCTCGGCAATATCCGACAGTCGCAACTGGTCGTGCTCATGTCCCTGCACAAGCATCCTGCTGATGTCGTCAACGGTTTGGAACTTGTCGCTCACCGTCACACGCACACGCTGGTCGCCGTTGTCATAGTATCCGGCATACGAGGTACTGTTCTGACCGTTCAGCGTAGCCAGCACCTCGGCAGGCATCACACCCATGCTGGCCATCTTGTCCTGAAGCAGACGTATCTCTATGCACTCCTTCTGCTTACCGTAGAGCTCCACACGATCGACGCCCTCGATGGCAAAAGCCTCACGCTTTACGAGTTCGGCATAGTCGCTCAACTCGCGATTGCTCAACCCGTCGCCGGTAAGTGCATAGAAGATGCCATATACGTTGCTGAAGTCATCCTTCACCATCACCGACACCCCACTGGGCAACGACGACTGCGAGTCGGTAACCTTACGGCGCAGGCGATCCCAGCATTGTTCCACCTCATTGTTGCCCAGGGTGCTTCGAAGTTCAACGGTCATGATGGCCATGTCGTTGTACGAGTAGCTCTCCACATTGTCCACATCGCCCATCATGCGGATGTTCTTCTCCAGCACGTCGGTTACTTCGAGTTCCACCTGATGTGCACTGGCACCAGGATACACGGCCACTACCATGGCCAGTTTCACCTTCACCTCGGGGTCCTCAAGCTTGCTCATGTTGTACACGGAGAAGGCTCCGCCCACCATCAGCACGGCCACGAGGAAGTATATCAAGCCTCTGTTCTTAAAGGCCCATTTTCCTAAATCCATATCGTCTTCAATATTGAGTCGTTAGTTATATTACATCAATCCTCCCACGTTTGTCTTCGACACGGGTTGAAGCAGTTTCACCTTCATACCGTCCTTCACGTGATGAACGCCACACGACACCACACGTTCCTGTGCCTTGATGGCACCACGAACCTCGACCGTACCGTCGGTGTGCATCTCTTCCACCTCCACAGATACCTTCTTCACGGTTTGCTGCTGACTGTTGTACACAAACACATACGACTTGCCATTCTCGGCCAGCACGCTGGTGGTGGGCACACGCACCAGGGCGGCATCCTTGCTGTTCATGGCCACTGTCACCCAGGTTGACATACCGGGCGACACGGCATCGTTCTTCACCGTCAGCTTCAGGCGCATCTTGTACAGCTGATTGCTGTTGGCCTGTGCCAGCACACTCACGGGAGTGGCATCGAGTGCCTCGTTGGGCAGCACGTCAAAACTGCACTTGAACGACTTGAACTTGTCGCGCTGTGCGTAGGCACTGGCAGGCAGGTTGATTTCAATCTCGGGAGTTCCCGAAGAGAGCATTCCCACCACAGGCATTCCAGCACCTACGGTCTCGCCTACACCCATATAGATTTTCTGCACATACCCGTCGTATGGAGCATAGATGCGGGTGTAGGATAGCTGATTGGTGTGATGCTGCAGTTTGGCATCAATCTGCTCCAAACCATAGCGAGCCTTGTCGTAGTTGCTGGCCGTGGTGCCTCCCTCATTGTACAAGCCTATCACACGCTCGGCCTCAGCCTTTATCTGGGCATGCTCGGCCTCAGTAGCCTTGAGCTGCACCTTATAATCGGAATCGTCCATCACGGCCAACAACTGACCGCGACGCACATGCTGTCCCTCTTTCACGTTGATCTGGCGAAGCGTACCTGCCACCTTGAACGACACATTGGCATCGTCGGCCGACACCACCTTGCCCGGATACTGCTGACTGACGGCATCGCCGCAAGCCTCGGCCTCGGCCACACGCACGGTGGGCACCACACTCTTTCTTTCATCCTTTGCGCCACAGGCAACAAGCATCGTGGCGGTCATCAAACTGAATATTGTCCTAACTACTTTCATATTTTTTTTCTGTTTTCATTCGCCATGCGCTGCCCCTTCCCAAGAGGTCTGAAACCCGGAGCACGCCATGGCTCATACCTTAATTATAAATAATCATCCGCTGTAAGTACCCCCGAAGAATCTGAACCACTACATCTTACATTGTCGGCAGATTGTTCTGATGGCATACTTTCTATGTTTTCGGGTGCAAAGTTAGAGTATTATTTACAATGCCAAAAGGTTAAAACATAGCAAATATTGTTCTATTTATCCGTTTTAGAAACAAATATTGCACAATTATGTCTATTTTTGTAGGTAATTTGATAAAAATTACATAACTTTGCACCATGTCATACATCAATCTACCATTTCAAAAAATCAACATTTCCGAAATGTCGAACTATATCGACAAAGAAGGAAAACTAAACTCGGTGCTCAACCTGTGCGGCTTCTTGCTGTGCAAAAAAGGATGGGCCAAGGTGAGGCTGAACGAATCGACCTACGTCATCCGCGAAGGCGACATGTACATCTATGCCCCTTCAACATTCATCAACATCGTGGCATGGAGCGACGACCTCGAAGGTATTGCCTTCAAGAGCACGCTCGACTACATACTTCCCTTCATTGAACGTGCCACTTCGCAACGCACCATCCTCAACATCCGCAGCAAGCCCTGCATCGCCCTCAACGCAGAGCAGCAACGCAGCCTAGAGGAACTGGCCGACCTGATTGACCGCAAGGTTCAGATATACCAGCAGGCCGAAGAGAAGAGCAACCAAAGAAAGTTCATGAAGCGCGAGTTGGAGTGCCTATCGGAAGCACTCATCTCGGAGATGTTCCTATACTATGTAAGCAACGAATCATTGGAACCTGACTCGTCGAGCCATAAAGACAAAATTATACAAACGTTCATCACCAGTCTTTTCAAGAACTACAAGCGCGAGCGCGAGGTGCAGTTCTATGCCGAGCAGCAATGCCTCACCCCGCGCTATTTCTCCTCAATCATAAAGGAAAGAACCGGACGTACTGCATTGGCATGGATTTCGGAGATGGTCATCAGCAGCGCTTGTCAGATGCTGGCATATTCTGACCTTACCGTCAAGGAGATTGCCCTGGAGATGAACTTCCCCACCCAGACCTTCTTCGGCAAGTATTTCAAGCAGTACGTCAACTGCTCTCCCCTGCAATACAGGCTGAAGCACAAAAACCAGGAAGAGGAACAGGGACAGGAATAGCCAACCATCTCATCCCACCCTTCCTGTGTGCCTATTACCAGCCCCCTAGTTTCACTCGTTTGGCTTACGTCTGGCTTACGTGGTTTTACGTAAGCCAAACGTAAGCCAATTGTGTGAAAGTAAGGTGCACATAAGAGCCTCTCAAGAGCATACAACGGACTTTCGGATTCTTTGGTAATGTACAGACAGCATAGCCACTGGGACTCTCTATAAATTACGGAATGGCAGAATAAAATGGCAGGTTGGTACATCATAAGTTATAAAGTTTCGAAAAAAAACATTTTCAAGGACATTTTTGCTCGTTTTTGAGAAAATTTTCTTAAATTTGCAAGGCAAAATTCTTGCTTGGCAGACATCGCCACTCAGCCCAAAGTGAATGCTTGCCAAAACAAGAAGTCCGAGCAATGAACTTTACGCTTCTGCAAACATGAAAGCATTCAATACTACGGGCACCTGTCGCCCGAACGATCACTACATGGTGGACATCACCGAACGTTTGGAAATCATCCGCAAGATGGTTGCCAAGGGTGACTATTTCTGCATCAATCGTGGCAGGCAGTATGGTAAAACTACCACTTTGGAGGCTATCAGCAATCAACTATCTGATGAGTACTGCATATTCCAGATCAGTTTTGAAGGTCTTTCAGAATCCACCTTTGCAGAAGAAGAGAAACTCTATTACACATTTGCCCACCTACTGGCAGTGTCGTTTAAATGGGTTCCATTGGAAGGACTTGAAGAAGAGGTTGGGGATGAAATCAAATCGTTCTGCAACACGCACAAAGAGAGATGCACAGAGATGGAATTGACTGATTTAATCAGTACAATATGTCATCGCAACAAAAAGCCTTTAGTGCTTCTCGTTGACGAAGTGGACCAGGCTGGCAATCACACTTCGTTCCTGAAATTTCTAAGTCTTCTTCGTGGCATGTACCTTAGCAGGGCTCGAATACCCACATTCAGGTCAGTTATCCTTGCTGGTGTATATGACATCAAGAATCTAAAATTGCAGATTCGTCCGGAGGAACAGCACCAGTACAATAGCCCTTGGAATATTGCCGTTCCCTTTGACGTCGATATGAGCCTATCGGCCGAAGGTATTGCAGGAATGCTTGCAGAATACAAGGCTGATCATAATTTGGGGTTCGACGAAAAGGCCGTGGCTCAGATAATTCGTGACTATACCTCTGGCTATCCATTCCTTGTTAGTCGTATCTGCCAGATCATTGACGCAGAACAGATGGAATGGAACAAGGACAGCGTGCTGAAGGTTGTCAACAGGATTCTCAACGAGGGCAGCACTCTTTTTGATGACATAGTAAAGAAACTTGACGAGTTCCCCGAACTGGAAAGGACCATCAAAGGTGTGTTATTTGAGGGCATGCGCTATCCCTTCAACTACTACGACAAGGCAACAAACCTTGCTTTGATGTTCAATTTCATCAAGTTAGCAGATGGTGCGATTGCCGTATCATGTCGTATGTTCGAAATCTGGTTCTACAACTATTTCATTTCTCAGGAAAAACAATCATTAGTCTTCAAGCAGGGCATTGCGGACAAGAGTCAGTTTGTCAAGGATGGCATCATTGACATGGCTCATCTCATGGAACGTTTCGTGGCACACATGAACCAGACGTATAGGATGGATCATGAGAATGAATTCATTGAGAATGATGGTCGCAAGGCGTTCCTTACCTACCTGCGCCCCATCATCAACGGGGTTGGCAGCTATCACATCGAAGAGCAGACACGTGACCACGAACGAATGGACGTGGTTATTGACTACCTAGGCAGGCAGTACGTTGTTGAACTGAAAATTTGGCGTGGCAATGCCTACAACGAGCGTGGCGAGGAGCAACTCTGCCGCTATCTCGAATACTTTGACTTGCAACAGGGCTATCTCATGTCTTTCTGTTTCAACAAGAATAAAAAGCCTGGCTTATTGCCTCCGGTAAAACTTAACGGACGAACTCTGATAGAGGCGATTGTGTGAGGGAAATATTGACAACCGACGACGAGGAGGCCGAACACCCAGCCCTTGACAGAGGAAAGGCATTCTTCACAAAGTACTTTGGATTTGCCAATGGTAAGTTTAACGAATGATTACACACCTGCCACAGGCAAGACCTATGGCTTGCCAAACATTTCGGCATACTGTTCCTGAAAAATGCGGAGATTAACCAGATAATCAAATTCCACATCTTCCTCGCCTCGGCACAAGACAATGAAATGGACATAATCGCGAAGCCACTTGGTGTTCACACTATCCGTAGCAAACATCCATCCAAGTTCGTTCACATACTCCATTTTCGAGAAAGTCAATACATCCTCTATACTATCCTTGCCCTCAACACCCCCTCCAAATGCGAAGGCTACATCGGGAGCCTTGTCAGAAGGGAAGATGTCGGGCAAAGTGCAGAAGGCATGGGTACAAAGTCCGGTACGCTTGTCGAACTCAAATGCCACGGCCACCTCATCGCCATAGGGGTTGTAGCCTTTGGGCACAAAATGACCCACATGCTCCATCACCAACATGGAATCGTCCTCACCCACCAGATTAAAGCGGAAATTCAGGTCTTCCATTCTATACACCATCTCATCGACAAGAGGCACGTCCGAAGGCTCCACCCTGCAACGCAGCAACAGGTCGGCCAGATACCCTGTCATCAGGCGGTAATATTGCATCGACTCCTCACTGTCCTCGTGCTCGCGCCAATACAGAAAGCTGTCAACCATGCACATCATATCGCACAACTGCTCGTGGCTGAGCGAGCTAAGCGTGGAGTCCTCAAACAAGATAGCGGCTTCATCCACCAGTTCGTCCATAGTTTTTGTCTTCGGCGCATTGCCACCGCAACACAGCAAAAGCATTATCACAAAGGCAGACAACAGGCTCAATATCGACTTTCTCATACGCAAAACAACGATAACAAGTTTCTAAAAATATTCACTTTTACACTCGAAAACTGCTGATGTCACGCATCAGTGGCACATCATTTGAGTGCAAAGTTACGAATTATTTCGAGAAACTTGCATTTTTGCAGGAATTATTGTAAATTTGCCCGTATAAAACCATCAATATTATGAGAAATCTGATTACAGCAATCCTGATGTGCGGACTTACCGCCTGTGCCGCACAGACTCGCAGCTACGAGAGCCAGAGCGTGGAGGAATTTGAGAAGACCCTTGCCGAAAGCTCGGTGGCCTTGCTTGACGTGCGTACCGCCGACGAATATGCCGACGGACACATCGCCAATGCCTTCAACGCCGATGTGCGCGAGGCCGACTTTGAGAAAAAGGTCACCGCCGCACTACCCAAGAGCCAGACGGTGGCTCTGTATTGCCGAAGTGGCAACCGCAGCAAGAAGGCGGCAGAGATACTGACCACCAAGGGCTATAAAGTGGTGGAGCTGAACAGCGGCATCAGCGGTTGGACAAATGCCGGGAAAGCCGTCACCAAGGAAGAGGTAGACCGATTTACTACTCCCAGCGGAACAGAGGTGCTGATGTACTGCATCAAGCATGGAAGTATGAGGATGAGAGTGGGAGACAAATGGATATACGTGGACCCCGTGACAAAGGCCGTGGCACCTGAGACGGATTACAGCACCATGCCCAAGGCCGACTACATACTCGTCACCCACGAGCACCAAGACCATCTGGACGCAGAGGCCATCAGGCAGCTCACCAAGGAGGGCACCGTACTCATCACCAACCCTCGTTGCAAGGAATTGCTGGGCGGAAAGGGTGATGCCATGAAGAATGGCGACAGCAGGAAGCTGCAAGGCGGATGGAAGCTGGAGGCCGTGCCCGCCTACAACAAGTCGGCCGACAAGCAACAGTTCCATCCCAAAGGACGTGACAATGGTTACATACTGACCATCGAGAAGTTGCGCATCTACATTGCCGGAGATACGGAGGACATCGACGAGATGAAGAGCATCAAGCACATAGACGTGGCTTTCTTGCCTTGCAACCTGCCCTTCACCATGACGCCTGAGCAGGTGGCCAAAGCAGCCAAGACCATCCAACCCAAGGTACTCTTCCCCTACCATTACGGCAAGACCGACATCAAACAGGTGGAGCAACTGCTTGAGGGAAGCGGTGTGGAGGTACGCATTCGCCAGTATCAGTAACACGCTTGCCGGCTCAGCCCGCAGCTATTATCTGATAATCACTCGGCTAACAACAGAACATTTCAAATCACAACATATTTATGGTAAAGCATATCATTCTCTGGACATTGAATCCAGAACTCTCAGAAGAGGAAAAGAAGCAAGTGAAGATGGGCATCAAGCAGGGTCTTGAAGGCCTGAAGGGTCAGATACCCGGTTTGCTCGACGTGGTAGTAAACATCGACGGCCGACTGGCATCGAGCAACTGTGACGTGATGCTCGACTCCACCCTGGAGAGCGAGGAAGCACTCAAAGCCTATGCCGTACACCCTGCCCACGTGGCTGTGGCCGACACCAAGGTACGTCCCTACACCGTACAGCGCACTTGTCTCGACTTCGAGGCGTAGATGTTAGTTTTCACTTCCTTTATCCGCAAGATGATTCATTTTGATTGTGACTATATGGCCGGCGCACACCCTGAGGTGCTGGATGCCATTGTAACGAACAATAAGGTTCAGACCTCGGGATATGGCAACGACGACTTCTGCACCAGAGCCAAGCAACTGATACGCGAGGCTTGCGGTGCTGTCGATGCCACGGTACACTTCATGGTGGGTGGCACGCAAACCAACTCCACCGTGCTTGACGGAATACTGCGTCGCACGGAAGGAGTGATTGCTGCCGAATCGGCTCACATCAACGTGCATGAGTCGGGCGCTATTGAGTTGTCTGGCCATAAGGTGATTGCCCTACCCTCGCATCAAGGAAAGCTGGATGCAGCAGAGGTACGCACCTACCTTCACGACTTCTATGCCGACGAGACATGGGAACACATGGTAGCACCAGGGGCGGTGTACGTATCGTTCCCCACCGAACTGGGCACCATCTATTCGCTCAACGAACTGACGGCGCTCTCTGAGGTGTGCCACGACTACAAGATTCCCTTCTACATCGACGGCGCCCGTTTGGGATTCGGTTTGGCAGCATCTGCCGATGTCAGTCTGAAGGACATTGCCCGACTGGCCGACGTGTTCTACATCGGCGGCACTAAGATGGGCGCACTCTTCGGCGAAGCGGTGGTTTGCACCAACAGTCATCTGTTGCCTCGCTTCTTTACCCTCATGAAGGCTCGTGGTGCCGTACTGGCCAAGGGACGACTGCTGGGCATGCAGTACGAGGCATTCTTCAAGGACGACCTCTACCTGCGCATCGGGCGTCACGGCGTGGCATTGGCACAACGACTGCGCAAGGCTTTCGAAGGTAAGGGTTACCACACCTTCATCGACTCGCCCACCAATCAGCAGTTCTTCATACTTCCCAACGAGGTTATCGACCGACTGATGCCTGTGGCCACCTTCGAATACTGGGGACCCAGAGGCGAGAAGGAGTCGAAAGTGCGCTTTGTCACTTCATGGGAGACCACCGAGGAGGACATCAAGACGTTGGAGGAACTGCTTTAGGATATGCATAAAGACATTACAATTGCCGAGGCGCAGAGACGCGTTGGCGAATGGATCAAGCAATATGGCGTGCGCTATTTCAGCGAGCTGACCAATATGGCGGTACTGACCGAGGAGGTGGGCGAACTGGCGCGCATCATGGCGCGCAAATATGGCGACCAGTCGTTCAAGGAGGGAGAGCCAACCGACCCTTCCGACGAAATGGCCGACATACTGTGGGTATTGCTCTGCCTGGCCAACCAGACAGGCACAGACCTCACGGAGGCTCTTCAACGTAGCTTCGAGAAGAAAACCAAGCGCGATGCCACACGTCACCTTAATAACCCTAAGTTGTCATGATACTCTTCTTTTCAGGAACCGGAAACAGCAAGCTTGTAGCCACACAGTTGGCTGAACTGCTACAAGAGAACCTACACAACATGGAGTGTGGAGACACACCTCAGTTGGAAGAGGGAGAACCCATCGGCATCGTATTCCCCGTGTATGCATGGGGATTGCCACAGATCGTCGAGAACTACTTACGCAAGATGAACGTAAGCGGTCGTTACGTGTGGGTCGTCATGACCTGCGGCGACGATATGGGATACGCCGACAAACGTCTGGAAAAGACTTTGCAGCACAAGGTGAATGCTGTCTTCTCGGTGCAGATGCCTAACACATATGTGTGTCTGCCCGGATTTAAGGTGGATAGCGACGAGATAGCTCAGCGCAAGGTGAACACCACACAAGGCAGGTTGCCCGAGATAGCGGGACACATACAAAAGAGGGAAGACTGCAGGGAACTGACACGTGGCGGTGCTGCATGGATGAAGACCTACATGCTGAGACCTGTCTTCAACCGCTTCTTGGTGACGGACAAGTATTTTCGGACTTCCAACGATTGCAATGCCTGCGGACTTTGTGCCAAGCTATGCCCTACTCACAACATCTCGCTTTGCAGTCACACCCCTATGTGGAACCGAACGGATTGCACAGGTTGCCTGAGGTGCTTCCACAAATGTCCGCAACGTGCCATCGACTGGGGAAAATATACGAAGGGAAAGAAGCAGGTGCAAAAGGTGTAGCATCACCACGAATGGCAATCTGCATGTAGCATCCCTGTAAAATCTATCTAACCTCTCAACAAACTCATAAAGATGCAAGAAATAATAATGACACCAGACGTATGTATGCGATTCTTGGTATGGTCATACTACTATCACAACATCATGCCCGAAAAGAGCGTGAGTTATAAGCAATGCGGCAAGTTCTCTCCTGAAGATGTCAAACGTCTGGACAGACTCAAGGACATGCTTTTCAAGTGCTTTGAGGAACAATCAGTGGTGAATGCCTGTAAGCAGTTCCAACTGGCCAAGGTACGTCAGGAAGCATGCCCCTTCCCACAAAGTGAACTCGACATGATGTTTGCCAATGAGAGAGAGGCACAAGCTTGACCAGAGACCGTCTGAGGTTCGTATGACAATAATCAGTAGAAATATGAGACGACTCATCATATTATGTGGCATGCTATGTATGTACCTTGCCACCTATTCACAGAATACAACAAAAAACAATACAACTATGACAAAGCAAGACATCAGCGTTCTCGGCAAGGAGAACACAATTGATTTGATTAGCAAGGAATGGATGCTCGTTACTGCCCAAAAGGACAACAAGGTCAACACCATGACTGCCTCGTGGGGTGGCATCGGCTTTTTGTGGAACAGACCTGTGGCTATCATCTTCATTCGTCCCGAGCGATACACGCACGATTTCATCGAGGCTAGCGACCGTCTTACCCTTTCTTTCTATAGCGAGGACTATCGCGAGGCTTTGCAGATCTGCGGATCAAAGTCTGGTCGCGACACCGACAAGATAAAGGAAGCAGGGCTCTCTCCCATACAATTGGAGTCTGGTTCCATCACTTTCGAGCAGTCACGTATGACACTCGACTGCCGCAAACTCTTCAAGAGCGACATGCAGGCTGCCAACTTCATTGACAAGAGCCTGTTGGAGCGCTGGTACAACGATCAGCCCGGTGGTGGCCTTCACACCATCTACGTGGTTGAGATAGAAAACATCTATACCAAGTAATTACAAGTAATTGGTAAGGATGGAAGAAGCAAAGGACCCAATGGGGACTGCTATAGCCGATTTCTACAAGAACGGCAGGGCAGGTAGGTTGCGTGTATTCTCGCCCGACTTTGAGGAGGACGAGATACCCGTTTCTACCCTATTCCGTGAGTACGACGAGATGCCTGCCCTTGAACAAAAAGCCCTTCAGATGGCAAGTGGACACATCCTTGATGTAGGAGCTGGTGCTGGTTGCCACAGTATGGCCTTGCAAGAGATGGGTAAGGATGTTACGGCCATCGACATCTCTCCCCTATCGGTTAAAACCATGCAGGCAAGAGGGGTACAGAATGCTTTCCTTCAGGATTTCTGGGACATCAAGGATAGTTTCAACACTATCCTCATGCTCATGAACGGCATTGGCATTGTAGGCACACTCCATCAACTACCTCGTTTCTTCAATCACATCGACAACCTCCTCGCCGAAGGGGGCCAACTGCTTCTCGACTCAACCGACATCCACTATATCTTCAAGGATGACGAGGAGTATGATGAGGTAGAAGAGGAAGAGGAAGAGGAAGAGGAAGAGGAAAACCAAAGCAAAGGCATATACAAAGACAGAGGTATTGACAATTGCCCTATCGAGATTACTTCCCCTTATTATGGGGAGCTTCAATATCAGATGCAGTACAAACGCATCAAGGGTAGCGAATTTCCCTGGCTTTACATCGACTTCACCACCCTCTCCCACATTGCTGATGACTGTGGATTTAAGGCAGAATTAGTAACAAACGGCACTCACTACGATTATCTCGCAAAGATAACAAGGAAATAGCTGTGAGCCATATAGGTGCAAAAGTTCATACAGCTTTGAGTAATCCGACCAAACTTCTTATTGATAATGTAAATTCTGAGAATAGCATATTTTCTTCAATGTACAAGAGAGGATACACTTAAGCCCACTCTCACTTTGAGAGAACCGAAAACAAACATTTACAGTAAAGACATAAAGACCTCTTTCCATAGCAAACCTCCTTACTGGAAATTGTTGTTTCTAAGCGGATTTCAGAAAAAAACATTCAAAAATAAAAAATATACAGTTTTTAGTCCTTTCATTTTACAGAAAATGTGTACCTTTGCAAAGTCCTACATTGTCTTCACCGTAAAAGGAATGGCAAAAACAGTAGGACACTACATAATGTAAAAGCGTCATCGATGCTTTGTCTATTGGTTAATTGAAACCTGAGAAATTTCAAATTGAAGATCAATGACAATGTCAGAAGTGAATGCTACCGGTATGCTATAACTGTATCCCGGAGTGTGCAGCGAGGGTAACTTTATACCCTCACGCACACTTTTCGGATACGTGTGTAAATACCAGCGTGAGCAGACACAACTACTCGTCAATCTTCAAGGGCAATCTCAGGGCCTCAATTAACAGACGAGCAGAAGTGGAAGCCCACGCTTTTGTGTTTGTGTAGTATTTTCCTAAACTAAAATATAATGTCTTTGCTGGAGCTTCTAAAGACTGTAATTATTACATGAGGTCACTTACAAGCTCCTGCTTTGTTAAATAGCAACACACTTAGTAAAGGATGCTTAATGGCCTGCTACTTGTCTGTATGTTGCTGATTAGAAAATCACTGAAATACGTAATAATAATTATACACCCTATGAAAAGAAGTATTGCTTTTTTATGGCTCATCCTGAGCACCATGATTACTCACGCAGAAACATTGGTTGGCAACTGCGGTACTAATGTCAGCTATTCCCTCGACACAACTACAGGAGCACTTGTCATTTCGGGAACGGGAAACATGAACGACTATAGCACAACCAATCGTTCCCCTTGGTATTCTTATCATACTTCCATAAGTTCTATACTTATTGGTGAAGAGGTGACATCTATTGGTTCTTCTGCATTCTCTGGATGCAGTGGCCTGACATCTGTATCCATCCCTAACTCCGTGACATCTATTGGTTCTTCTGCATTCTCTGGTTGCAGTAGTATCGAGTCAATGACCATTCCATTTGTGGGAAGATCCGCGAGTGCAACAACAGCATCATCTTCCACGTTGTTTGGTTATATCTTTGGATCCACCAACTATGATGGGGGAGTTAAGGTAACGCAGAGGTATCCTGAGGGAACTGGCTATACATTAACTACAGCTTACATTCCTTCCGCTCTGAATAGCGTAACCGTAACAGGAGGAAAATTGTTTTATGGGGCTTTTTCAGGATGTGCTAATCTGGAGTCCATTAGTCTTAGTGAAAACATAACCTCTATTAGTAATTATGCGTTTTATGATTGTAGCGGATTGACATCATTCGAACTTAGCGATAATGTAACATCCATTGGTAAGCATGCTTTTGATAGCTGCAGCGGCCTAACAACATTTGAATTCAGTGACAATGTGACTACCATAAGTGAATATGCTTTCGCTAACTGCAGCGGCCTAACATCAGTATTCATCCCTAACTCTGTGACATCTATTGGAAGTTCTGCTTTCTCTGGTTGTATTTATGAAGCCTAAAACAACCATGAATAACGAAAAACACTCATAGATAAAACACTGATTATCAATAGACAATAGATTTTAACACTTCAGACTTGCTTTTTGGTAGTTCCCGATTTTCCGCTTAATTTTGCAACGTATTTCTACCGCGGAGAATTTAGGGAGCTTTTATTTTGCTATTTCGTGGACGGAGTTGACAGAGGTTTACATGCATGGACGAAGGTTGACTCAGTGACTGAAGGGAAGCAAGTAAGGAAGTGACC
>JAZLKL010000058.1:0-10621 GCA_045597585.1 Bacteroidaceae bacterium
CGCCAAAAACGAGAAGAGCACAGCCTCACTACCACCGCTGGTGATGATGATGTCATCGGGGTCGAGGTTGATGTTGTACGATTTGTAATAACCTACGAGCTTCTTGCGATAGCTCAGATAGCCTTGAGAGGGACTGTACTCAAGAATCTTACGGTCGATGTTACGGATCGCATCAAGAGCCGCCTGGGGTGTAGGAAGGTCGGGCTGACCAATATTCAGGTGATAGACATGCACACCACGTTCCTTGGCAGCAAAAGCCAGGGGGGCTAACTTTCGGATGGGTGATTCCGGCATCTCATGGCCGCGAACAGATATTTTTGGCATTTTTTATATTTTTATACTTATAAACTTTTAGCATGCAAAGTTAATCATAAGACGTTAAAGAAACAAAAAAAATGCAAAGAATTAGCGATGACTTATTAAAAAAAAAGTAAAACTTTTGCTTTTTGCACAAATATGAGTAAATTTGCACATAGGATTTTTTAGCAAACCAGGGATACATACAACCATATCATTATGAATTTAGCCACGCTTGCCCATCGCAACAACCCCGACAGCAGACGCATTGCCTTCAATGCGGCCATGTATCTTACCATAGAGCCTCACCACAACAAAGAGAGACTGGTGTGTCGCCCTCATGCCAACTTCGTCCACAACGAGGAGTTTATGAACATCTTTGCCCATCTGGGCCAGACCACCGAGACCTACAACAACCCCGCCTGCCTTCGCTGCCTTGAATATGGCACCGACGAGCAGGGGTCCTATTGGCTGATGTCTTCGGGCAAGTACCTCTCCCTGGCACAGCTCGTCAACACTAAGTCAAACGTCAGACTTGACGAGAAATGGGTGGACAGAAGCATTGAGGAGCTGCTCGAAATTGCCGTCTATTTGAACCGCAAAGGACAGCAGCTGCTGGAGTTCACCCCACATAGCATACTGGTCACAAAGGACAGTCAGAACCATATTGCCGTCATGCCTCCTTTGTCAGATTTTTTACCACTCAGAAAACTGCTCTATGCCAAGGCAGATGAGCGTATTGCCCCCGAACTGTTCAGCAACGAGGAAGTGGGTCAGCGTGCCGACATCTATGGCATTGGCCGTATGGTGGAGTTCCTTCATCCCTACCCCACACTACCCTACAAATACAGGGAGATCATCAGCCAATCCGTGCAGGAGCAAGCCAGCCTTCGCCCTCAGAGCACCATCGAGATGCAGGAAATCATCCTGAAACGCAGTCAGAAGAGCCGCATCACGAGCATCGCGATTTCCATTGGCTCGGTAGTGGCCTTCCTGGCTTTCGTTTTGTTCTTCCCCTGGACAGACGGCAACCAGCCGTATGTAAACAATTTAGTAGGTCCAGATACCACGCTTTTCGACGATGGCGTACTCATGGACGGCTACAACGACTACGACCCTCTTGTCAACAAGGTTTTCGCCAGCACCACGGATGCGGAGAAGTCGCGTATGCTCGACCAGTATATGCATGACAGCACCTATTTGTCGATGGACACAGCCGTGAGCCTTTCACCCGAGATGAAGGAATACCAGCGCAAGATGATGGTGCTGGCTTCCAAGAAGTTCCGTTCACAGTTCAAGCAGCAAGCCCGTGCCATCCTGAAGAAGGTGTACACTGAGGAGAACATGCAAAGCCAGGAGGACTTTATGGCTGCCAGTCAGGCTGCCAATGCACAGTTGATGGACATGAAGGCTGCCTTGACCAACCAATACCAGATTGACGTTACCACCGGCACACGCATCGCTGGCGAGGTATATGACGAGGTTGTCAACGAGCTGAAGAAGAAACTGAATCAATAATATCGCGCTTCGCGCTAGTGAAAAGTGAATAGTGAACAATCACTTGCCTTTATCGCGCCTCGCGCTAGTGAATAGCGAAAAATGTCTTGATTAGTATTTTTCACTATTCACTTTTCACTAGTGCGCAACGCGATTATCATTCTGCCACCTTCACGAGTCGAAGGGCAAGTGCATAATTGCGCCTTTCCGAATATGTTTCACTCAGCCTATAAGTATCACCCGTAGTAAACCAGAATCTTCTCGATTTACCCTCCGAGCTACTTGGTGATGAAGACCAATAGCAGCCCGATCCCTCATAACTCTGTATCATCTTGTTGTATACCCAACCTTGTTCAGGAGTTGTTTCAGACAAATAACCTACAGCGGGCAGACAAAGCAGACCAAGATCATTCACCTCATCGAGAGTATAGGAATCCTTCAAGGGGTTTGTGGTGAAATCGTAGTCGTCGGGAGCCAGAATCAAACAGTTTTTCTTGTCATCTACCGTCACATTATTCTTGCGAAGTTTATCCGAATTTTTACGGCATGATCCAGTGGTCTTAACAAGATAGCTCCACTCATCTATGCTCAAGGCAAAATAACCTCCTACCCCATCCACCGTAAGGGGATTGTCCTCGCCACAGAAGAACTTATCGCTGGTACTACGACTTGAATAAGAATAGGCACTTGTGGTATAGGGCATACGGCTAGCATCACCCTCTTGATAATCAATCAGATTGGTCCAGTAGAAGTGGCCTACATGATTAGGATTGAATTTCGCGTTGTGGGGATAGTCTGTCTGGTTAGCCTCAAAGTGGTAGGCACTACCATCCCACCAAAGGTTACCCTTAGCAAACTGCACCTTCTTGGCAGGACTCACGCTGAAAAGACCGCTGAGCAAAGGCGTATTCACGTTCTCTTTCACTTCCTTTGTCCATCCGTATGCACCTCCACCTACAAGCTTCTTGCCTTCGAGGTTCCTCCGAGGATCCTACACAAAAGCGTGGAGAATCGTGGAGGAACATCGGGTTAACATCGGGTTAATATCGGGTTAACATCGGGTTAACATCGGGTTAACATCGGAAGAACGGCGGACAATTCACAATGCATAATTCATAATGCAAGATTGTATTCGCCGTTGACAATGGATAATTGATTAACTTATTCAACTTTCGCAAACTTCGAATGCTTCAGTTTTAGGGAGTTAAGGGAGTTAAAGAAGTTACTTTTGACGACGGTCAAAAGTCGACGTTAGATATGCAGGGGGTATACCACAGTGTCTCAAGGAGCAAGACAATCGTCCTACGACAGCTTGTCGAGGAGGTTCATGTCGGGATTAAGACGATAATGCAGGGGGGCTATGCCAAACATACGCTTGAAGAAGCGGCCAAAATAACTCTGGTCGGGGAAACCCAGCTCGTTGCTGATCTCCTGAATGTTCTTGCTGGTCTTCGTCAACATGAAAAGCGACTCCTGTCCGAGACGTCGGTCTATGAGTTCCTTGGGCGTATAGGTAGAGAACGACTTGACCACCTGTGCCAGGTACTTACTTGATATGCAGAGTTTATCGGCATAGAAAGCCACGCTATGCTCCACCTTGTAGTTCTGAGACAGCAGTTCAAGGAACTTGCCACTCAACGAGCGAGCCAGCAGGGAGGCAGATTCGGGTACCGACGTCTTTTCGGACTTGGCACTGATGCGCTGATAGAACAGCTGCACAAAAATACTGAACAGCGAGTTGGCTATCTCTGTAGAGAACGAACCGCAGTTCACGTTTGAGTTGTAATTAAATATATCAAAGAAAGAACGTATTACACGCACCTCATTCTCATTGAGCTGCCACACGGGGTGGGAATGCACATAAGCAAAAAAGTTGATGTTGAACTGCTTCGTCACCACATCCTGCAAGGCTGGCATGAAACCAATGATACGAAGCACGGTATCATCGTCCACTTGATTGACAACAGCCTCCTGACGTGGAAACATCAACAGAAACTGGGTAGGATTGAGCGAGAGTTCCTTGTTGTCGATAGTCAGCGAGACGCTTCCATTCTCGGCCACCACCAACACCAAACGCTCGGGTATCATACTCTTCTGCCCAATCATCGAAACGATTCGGGCATGAGTCAGTTCCGAGCAGAAATACAACTCATTAGGCCTATATACATTGACTGTGTTATCCATCACTATTACCTTAAATATTGTGCAAAATTAGATATAAAATAAGGAGGAACAAAGCTAAGTTCGCAAAATGAACAGAATTAAGGTGTTTTTTTGCACAACAATTCTTGTACATTCACAAAAAATGTAGTAACTTTGCACCCGATTAAATATGCGATTTTCCACCGCAGGAAACAAGACGGAAATGAAGCATTGGATTTTAAGTATTTTAAGGAAATAAAAGATTGGAATACATGAATTTTTGGAAGACAACAAGCACGCACAAGACGTTCGGCTTGGTGCTGATGACATTCTGTTCGTCGTTGGCATACGCCCAAAGCCGTCCCGTCATTGAACTGACGCTCAACAAGGCCATCGAGACCGCTCTGGCCAAGAACCCCACCATGCAGGTGGCTGAGAAGGAGATTCAACTGAAACAAGTAGCCGACAAGGAGGCATGGCAAGCCCTTCTGCCCAGCGTGGACGCAACACTGGCTCTGTCGCACAGTCTCAAGGTAGCCGAGATGAGAACCAGTATGGGTACCTTCAAGATGGGCATGGATGGATCTACTACCGCACAAGGTGGCATTACCTTGACCCTCCCCCTCTTTGCTCCAGCCCTGTACCAGAATATGAAGCTGACCAAGGAAGATATTCTCGTGGCACAAGAGAAGGCACGCAGTTCCAAGCTTGACCTCGTGAACCAGGTTACCAAGGCCTACTACGCCGCCCTCCTCTCGAAGGACAGCTATGACGTAGTGCAGAAGGCTTACAAGACCTCAGAAGAATACTACAAGGTGATCAGCAACATGTACGAGGTAGGACGCGTCAGCGAGTACGACAAGATAAGCGCCGAGGTGCAGATGCGCAACATGAGTGCATCGATGGTAAGCACCGAGACGGGCGTAAAACTCTCGCACCTGCAGCTCAAGGTGCTGATGGGCATCACCGCCGACGTGGACATCGTCATCAACGACAACCTGAAGTCGTATGAGAGCCAGATGCGCATCCCCACCGAGGTAAACGGCAACGACCTGAACAACAACACCAACCTGAAGCAGCTCGACCTGAACATCGACCTGCTTGAGCGCGCTCGTAAGATGCTTAAGACGAACTTCATGCCCACCGTGGCCATGCAGTTTGTGGGACAGTACCAGTCTATGTCAAACCCCAACTGGAACGTGTTCAACTATCACTACTCACCCAGCCTCTCAATGGCATTCTCGGTGAGCATACCCATCTTCAAGGCCAGCAACTGGACTAAGCTGCAGTCAAACCGCATACAGATCAGTCAGCTGCAGGACAACCGCGAGAATGCACGCCGTCAGCTCTCCATTGCAGCCGCAAGCTATCGCGAGAACATGATCTCGACCGTGGCCAAGCTGGAGTCGAACCGTCAGGCAGTAGTACAGGCCGACAAGGCTGTCACCATCTCTGCCAAGCGCTACGACGTAGGCAAGGGTACCGTTCTGGAACTGAACCAGAGCGAGACAGCACTCACACAGGCTGAACTGAGCTACCGCCAAAGCATTTATGAGTATCTCACCAACCGTGCCGATCTGGAATACACGATGGGAGTTGATTATTAAATTAAGAAGAAAACAAAAAAAGACAACATACAATGAATGCAAAGTATCTAACCCTTGCGCTGGGCCTTGTAATGCTGGCCTCATGTGGCGACAAGAAGAAAGAAGAAGAAGCTAACGCCGCTGCGGCAGCTGCTGCGGCAAAGCCACAGGTGAAGGTGGCTAAAGTACTGACACAGAGTATCCCACAGACGGAAACATATACTGCCACTGTGGAAAGTGACGTAAAGAACAACATCACGCCCAATATGGCATACCGCATCGAGAAGATCATGGTAGATGTGGGCGACCGCGTGAGCAAGGGCCAGTGCCTCGTGCAACTGGACGCAAGCGCTCTCAACCAGATGAAGTTGCAGATTGAAAACCAGAAGATTGAACTCGGACGCACGGAGCAGCTCTTCAACGTGGGTGGCGCCAGCAAGTCGGAGTACGACAACATGAAGACCCAGTTGGACGTGCTGGAGACCCAATACCGCCAACTGTCACAGAACACCCAGCTCTACTCACCCATCAGCGGTGTGGTAACTGCCCGCAACTATGACAACGGCGACATGTACGGTGGCCTGCCCATCCTTACCATCGAGCAGACAAACCCCGTGAAACTGATGATCAACGTCAGCGAGAACCGCTACAAGGACGTCAAGAAGGGTTTGGACGTGGACATCACCCTCGATGCGTATGAGGGAGAGACATTCAGCGGCAAGGTGACCATCGTCAACCCCACCGTGGATGCTGTCACCCACACCTTCCCCGTAGAGATTACCATCCACAACAAGGACCAGAGAGTACGTCCCGGTATGTTTGCACGTGCTACCATCAACTTTGGCTCACAAGACCATGTCGTCATCCCCGACGAGGCCCTCGTAAAGCAGATTGGTGCCGGCGACCGCTACGTATATGTGTACGATGCCAAGAAGGGTACCGTAAGCTACAACCGCGTGGAACTGGGCAAGCACCTCGACAAGACCTACGAAATCTTCTCGGGTTTGAATGCTGGCGACCAGGTTGTCATTGCAGGTCAGGCTCGTTTGAACAACGGCAAGGCTGTTGAGGTTGTAAAGTAAAATATAGTTAGTGACCCATAACCTTGTAAAATAAGAAAATATGACATTATACGAAGGATCAGTAAAACGACCGATCATGACGAGCCTCTGCTTTGTGGCCATCATAGTATTCGGTGTTTTCTCTCTCACAAAATTGCCTATCGACCTCTATCCAGATATCGATACCAACACCATCATGGTGATGACCTACTACAACGGTGCATCAGCCAATGATATTGAGAACAACGTGACCCGTCCGCTCGAGAACACACTGAACAGTGTGGAGCATATCAAGCACGTAACCAGTAACTCACGCGAGAACGTCAGCGTGGTAACCCTTGAGTTTGAGTATGGCTACGACATTGATGCATTGACCAACAGCGTGCGTGACAAACTGGACATGGTGAGCAACATGCTACCCGACCAATGTAACACGCCTATCATCTTCAAGTTCTCTACCGACATGATTCCTATCATGCTGCTCTCGGTGCAAGCCGACGAGTCGCAGAAGGCCTTGTACAAGATTCTTGACGATGGCGTGGCCAACCCGCTGGCACGTATCGACGGAGTGGGTACGGTATCCATCTCGGGTGCACCCGAGCGTGAGATCAACATCTACATGGATCCCCGCAAGATGGAGGCATACAGCGTATCTCCCGAGCAGATCAGCGCTGCCATCGCCGCAGAAAACCTCAACGTGACCAATGGTACCATTGATATTGGTAACCAGACCTATACGGTGCGTGTGGAGGGTGAGTTCGACACACCTTCGCAGATGGAGAACGTCATCGTGGCGTCACGCAACGGAGCAAACGTTTACCTGAAAGACGTAGCCCGCATTGAGGACAATGTGGAGGAGCGTGCACAGCGTACCTTCACCAATGGTAAGCAAGGTGCCATGATTATCGTGCAGAAGCAATCGGGTGCCAACAGCGTGGCCATCTCGGATGCCGTCATGGCTAAGTTGCCTGAATTGCAGGCAGGTTTGCCCTCCGATGTCAAGCTGGGTATTATCGTAAACACGAGTGACAACATTATCAACACCGTCAACTCACTGGAGGAAACCATTGCCTACGCCATGCTGTTCGTAGCGTTGGTGGTATTCATCTTCCTGGGACGCTGGCGCGCCACAGTCATCATCGTGGTCACCATCCCCATGTCGTTGATTGCCTCGTTCATATACCTATATGCTTCAGGTTCATCTATCAACATGATCTCTCTGGCCTGTCTCTCTATCGCTATCGGTAATGTGGTGGACGACGCCATCGTAGTATTGGAGAACGTCACGACGCACATCGAACGAGGAGCCTCACCCAAACAGGCGGCGGTACATGCCACGCAGGAGGTGGCCATCTCAGTTGTGGCCTCTACCCTTACCATGATTGCCGTGTTCTTCCCCTTGACCCTGGTGCCCGGTATGGCCGGTGTGCTCTTCCGTGAGCTGGGTTGGATGATGTGTATCATCATGACCGTGTCAACCGTGTCTGCCCTTACCTTCACTCCTATGCTCTGCTCTCAGATGTTGAAGCTGAAGAAGAAGCAGTCGGGATTGTTCAAGAAGATCTACTCGCCCATCACAAAGGCGCTGAACGGACTGGACAACTGGTATGAGCGTCGCATCAACTGGGCGGTACGCCATCGCAAGAGCGTGCTGCTGGGCTGTCTGCTCTTTGCCGTGGGCACAATTATCGTGGTTAAGAATGCAGGTATCAAGTCAGACTTCTTCCCCTCAAACGACTCTGGTCGTGTGGGTGTCACCATACAGTTGCCCATCGGTACTCGTGTAGAGATTGCCGAAGACCTGGCCAAGAGCCTCGTGGACAAGTGGCAGAAGCGCTATGGCAAGGATATGAAGAACTGTAACTTCACCGTAGGTCAAGCTGGTGACAACAACACCTTTGCCTCACTCTCGGACAATGGTTCGCACATCATCTCGTTCAACATCCAGATGGTGCCCAGTAACGAGCGTGACAAGGCCTTGACCACCATCTGTGATGAGATGCGTGCCGACCTTCGTGCCATCCCCGAGATAGCCAAGTCACGCGTTAACCTGGGTGGTAGCCAGGGTGGTATGGCTGGTCAGTCAACCGCCACCTTCGAAATCTATGGTTACGACCTCGACGTTACACGCGACCTGGCCGACGAGCTGGCAGCCAAACTGCGCGAGACAGATGTCATATCGGAGGTATTCATCTCACGTTCTGACTATCAGCCCGAGTTGGTAGTGGACTTCGACCGTACCAAGCTGGCCAACTACGGCATCGGCCTCAGCACAGCAGCAGGCTATGTGCGCAGCATGATTACCGGTTCGCAGATGACCTACTTCCGCGAGGATGGTGAGGAGTATGCCGTGAAGGTTCGCTTTGAGCCTACTGCCCGTCTCAGCATAGAGGACATCGAGAACATGCTCATCCCCAACGGACGTGGCCAGTATGTGCGCGTAAAGGATATAGGTAGAGTGGTAGAAAGCTCTATTCCTCCCACCATCGAGCGTAAGGACCGCCAGCGCTACGTAACGGTAAGTGGTGTGCTGGCTGACGGGCACTCACTCTCAGAAGGTGTGGAAGCCGGACAAGCTATCTACAGCAAGATGGCTATCCCACAGGGATGCAGCATTCAGGTTTCTGGTACCTACGAGACTCAGCAAGACTCTAACCGTGACCTCGGTATGTTAGGTCTTATCATCATCATCCTGGTATTCATCGTGATGGCTGCTCAGTTTGAGTCAATGACCTACCCCTTCATCATTATGTTCTCTGTACCCTTCGCCTTCTGCGGTATCGCATTGTCGCTGGTAGTAACGGGAACCGACATGAACATCATGTCAATGTTGGGTGGTATCATGTTGATTGGTATCGTAGTAAAGAATGGTATCGTGCTCATCGACTACACCATCCTGCTGCGTGAGCGTGGCTATGCTTTGCTGCGTGCCGCTTCACAGGCCGCTCGCTCTCGTCTGCGTCCTATCCTCATGACTACGCTCACCACATTGCTGGGTATGACGCCTATGGCATTGAGCCACGGTGTAGGTGCCGAGATGTGGCGTCCTATGGGTGTTGCCATCATCGGTGGTCTGCTCATCTCAACAATCATGACGCTTATCTACGTTCCTTCTATGTTCTGTATCTTTGGTGGTATCGGCATCAAGCGTAAGCGTAAGAAGATGCGTAAGCAGCGCAAGCTCGACGCCTACTGGAATGAGCATAAGAGCGAAGAGCAGCTCAACAAGAAGGATCTGAGTAGCCACAAGACAAAGAACATACATGAGTAACACTTGGTGGAGATTGCTCCTGTAGCACCCCCAAAAAAGACTCATCGATGTTTAGTCTCAAATTGTCTATTGGAAAACTTTCTTTTCAAAACAAACAAGGAAAACAATTGACTATAGAACAGCGCAAGATGAGAAAAGCCTCATCCAAGGCGCTGCCTATAGTCTGATAAAAGAATAAGAAAACAATGAAAACCGTATTCATCACATACGACCAGGCACACCACGAAGGTGTCATCGAGGCTCTCGATGCTTCATTGTGCCGTGGCTATACCTATCTGGGCAATGCCGGAGGACGGGGCTCTAAGACTGGCGAGCCTCATCTGGGTACCCATGCATGGCCTGCGCTCAACGGTGCTATACTTACCATCTGTGAGGACGAAAAGGTGACTCCTTTACTTGAACGACTCCGCAAGCTCGACAACGACAACCCCATGCTGGGTCTGCGTGCCTTTGTATGGAACGTTGAACAAATGTTGTAAGACGTTTTACAAGAATATCTAGAACATCTAGAATGTCTAGAACAACTAGAATGACTAGAACAACTAGAATGACTAGAATAACTAGAAATGAGCAAATACAAACGCGTTTCACACTCATTTGTGGGACGCGTTTTTGTTTCCATAAAAAATTATTGCTGTCCGATAAAACTTGAATCCTCGGGCGTTCACGCGTGAGCAACAAAAAAAAGGGAAAGAACCTTTGCCCTTTCCCAAAAGGTTTGTAACTTTGTGTGACCAAACTACAAATATCAAACCTATGGACAAAGG
>JAZLKL010000059.1:0-5951 GCA_045597585.1 Bacteroidaceae bacterium
AGGGCTTCAGGGCACAGCTACATGGTATTGCGGACATACCTTTCTTTCTGTATCGTGTCTGCACCATCTTCGGTTAGGCTACCCTCTGTTTGCCACGGAACTTTTCACCTGCGCCGAATTTTTTGTTAGAAGGAGGGGGTAGCTGGCAAGCCAGTGGGTCAGCGAGTCAGTGGGTCAGCGGGTCAGCAGGTCAACAAGTCAACAGGTCAACGGGTCAACAAGTCAACGAGTCAGAAGGTCAGCGGGTCAGAAGGTCAGCGGGTCACCGCGCCAGCCGTGTGCACCAATTTTACTCCCCCTCGGGGGCTGGGGGGGCTGGGGGACTGATGTCTATCAATCTTCGTCAGCGCGTTTGGGGGATGTTGTAACTTTGCAGCGTCGAAAGGCCAGACGACATAAACCAAACAAGGTTTGTTTTTCGAAAGAAGACGACCACCCCTCTCTGCCTCATGAAAAAGGCTACGGCTTCAAGAGGTATTATGTAACTAAAAAAAAACTACACACACATGGCAAAGATTATTACTCCTTCGTACATCACCGGCATCAGCGGAAAGGTATGCGGTCACGAGAACAACGAGTACCGCACCAACAAGAGCTCAGGCAAGATCATCCTGAGCAAGAAGTGCAACCCCTATCAGGGTCCTCTCACCGAGGCCCAGATACAGGCGCAGAACACGTTCAAGGCACGCAACCAGGTGCTCAACAAGTGGCTCAAGGATAACCATCCCACTAAGGCCAACGAGAAGGGCACCGCTCTCTACCAGGAGGCTGTCACCATCAAGAAGACCCTGAGACTCGACAACATCCAGACCGCCATCTCACTGTACCAGAAGCATGAGGCTCCCTTCACCATCCAACTGCCCTCACAAGGCGGCACCATGCAGAAGAAGATAGAAGGCATGCAGCAGAACAGCGGCGGCGGGAACACTAACAGCGGAAGCGAAAGCGGCAGCGGAGACCACGATTAGCCTCCCCTCCCCCCCCTTCTTCTGCCCTTTGAGCGAAGCATCGGCCTAAAGGCACGCTGAGCGAGGGGGAAGCGATCACATTAGACATCGTGAACTCCCGGGTTGCCCGGAAATACGGAAGACCCACCCTTCCCCCGGAACATCCGGGAGCTCACCTAAAACAATAATCACTATGACAAAAGAAAATAAAAAACAGCTTTACAGCTTCCTCTGGAAACTCGCTACCGCCATCCTGGCTGCCATCGGAACGGCTTTCGGCGTTTCTTGCGCGATGCACCATGTTTAGTTTCCCATCTTAAGGAAGTTATTAGGAAGTTAAAGGAAGTTATCGCTCCTTCGTCGCTTGGGAAGTTAAAGGACGAATGTCCTGCTCCTTGAATGCATACAGCAAACGTTGAATGCATAAAGCAAACGTATCGTCCTTTAACTTCCTTTAACTTCCTTTAACTTCCCTTAACTTCCTAAGCGACGAAGGAGTGATAACTTCCCTTAACTTCCTAAGCGACGAAGGAGCGATAACTTCCCTTAACTTCCTAAGTTTCATCAGCCCAAAGGGGTGGGAAACTATGAACTACTTGACCGCTTTCACCACGTACGTGAAGTCATAGTCCTTGTAAGGCATCTGGTACTCGCCGCGAGGCCATGCACCCCAGCTGTTGACACAGCCGACGCCCATCTGGCGCTGCTGCACCTGCACGACAGACATCTTGCGGGGTGTGAGGTCGCCTGAGTGATGCTGCAGACCATCCTTGTTGGGACCATCGTCGAGGTCGCTGGGAAGGAAGTTGAGCGTAGAGCACTCCATGGCACCCGTGGCACGGAACTCCAGTCCCTCGCCCTTGGCGTTGAGCACGCGCCAGTAGCGGATGTCGGTCTTGTTGCCACTCTCCTGCGGACGGATGTAGTTCCAGTACTGGTCGGCCACCTTCTGGGTGTAGAGGCCGATGCGCTCGCAGGTGTTGCGGTCGATGTAGTTCTCGTTGGGACCGCGTCCATAGAACTGCACCTGGTCGTACTCCTCGGGCAACACCCACTGCATGCCGTAGCGAAGCAGCTGGGGCTTCTCCTTGGCAGCCTCGTCCACGTCGAGCTTCTCGTTGACGATGAGCTCACCGGCAGCCGTGAGGGCGTAGGTGACACAGAGGGTAGCGTTGACGCGAGGCATCTCGCAGGTGACCTTGATGGCCTTGGTACCCTCGTAGGTAGTCAGCTCCACGTTCTTGAGCTTCATGCCGTTGTCCTTCCAGGCACGGAACTTGTTCTGGAACTGAGCGCCGTAGTCGTTGTCGGTAGGAGCGCGCCAGAAGTTAGGCGTCACGCTGAAGCCATCCTTGAGGATGTTCTTGCCGTTGATGTCGAAGTAGTCGAGCGTACCCGTCCATCGTCCCACGGTGATGCTGGTGCCGTTGGCAGTCAGGCTGTAGCAGGCGTTCATGCCATCCTGCTCCACCTCGCCCTGTGCAGCTGCCACGGTAGCCGCCACGTCGAAGGTGTAGGGCTGCAGGACGAACTGCTCCTGCCCCACGGCATAGCCCCCATCGAGCAGTCCCTCAGAGGCGCGCAGCAGCACGTCGGCGTTGGCCACCACCTCCTTGCCGGGGTTCTCGGCCATGAAGGCCTTGACCTTCTCGACGAACTTCTTGTCGAGTGGAATGGTAGCCGTCTGCTGGGGATCGATGTGGAGGAAGAACTCGTCGAACGAGGCGATGGGCTGACCCTCGGCCTCTGCCACGATGCTGAGGCGCACGTTCTGCGCATCCTTGAAGAAATTCTCGTTGAACACCTGCACGGTAGCCTTGTCCAGGTCGAGGTTCTTCACCCAGAAGTTCTGGTAGTAGAAGCGCACGATGTGGGCATGAGGATTGAGGCTGCGGTCGGGCGCGATGACACCGTTGCAGTTGAAGTTATTGTCGCTGGCAGGATAGCGTCCGTCGTCGCCGCCATAAAGCCATATCTGCTTGTCCGTCTCCTTGCTGGTGCCGCGCATACCCTGGTCCACGAAGTCCCAGATGAAGCCACCCTGGTACTTGTCGTACTTGCGGGTGAGGTCCCAGTACTCCTTGAAGCCACCCATGGAGTTACCCATGGCATGGGCATACTCGCACTGGATGAGGGGACGTGGCTTGTCGCTCTTGCAGTAGTTCTCGCAGTTGTTGTAGTCGGCGTACATGGGACAATAGAGGTCGCTCTTCTTGTTCATGTCCTGGTAGGCCTGCTCGTACTGCACGGGGCGTGCGCTGCCAAACTGCTTCTCGAGCACCTTGAGGGTGTCGTAGGCAGCCTCGAAGTTGTCGCCGTAGCCGCTCTCGTTGCCCAGGCTCCAGAAGATGACGGAGGGATGGTTCTTCTGCACCTGCCAGTTGGCCACGTTGCGCTCCACGATGGTCTGCTTGTAGTCGGGGTTCTGGGCCAGGCGCCTGTCGCCGTAGCCCATGCCGTGGCTCTCGAAGTTAGCCTCGGCGCAGACGTAGAGTCCGTACTGGTCGCAGAGGTCGTACCAGCGTGGGTCGTTGCTGTAGTGGCTGGTGCGCACGGCGTTCATGTTGAGCTGCTTCATCACCTTGATGTCCTGAATCATGCGGTCGATGCTGACCACATATCCGTGGTCGGGGTCGAGCTCATGACGGTCGGCACCCTTGATGAGCACGGGCTGTCCGTTGACGAGCACCTGGGCGTTCTTGATCTCCACCTTGCGGAAGCCCACGGGGCGCGAGATGCTCTCGATGACCTTGCCCTCGGCATCCTTGAGGGTGATGATGAGGTCGTAGAGGTTGGGCTGCTCGGCACTCCAGCGCTTGCAGTCCTTCACAGGTATCTTGGCCAGATAGGGGCCACCCGTGAGCTTCTCGTTCTCAGAATGATAGGGAGCATAGGTAGAGCTGCGGTCCACCAGACGGGTGTCGATGAACTTGCCCTCGCCGTTGAGGATACGGATGTTGAGGTTGAGCACGCCGTCCTTGTAGTTGTTGATGAGGTCGGGCACGATGTTGAGGTCGGTGATGCGGGTGGCGGGACGTGCGTAGAGATAGACCTCGCGGGCGATGCCGGTGAAGCGCCAGAAGTCCTGGTCCTCGCCGTAGCTGCCGTCGCACCAGCGCATGACCTGCATGGCGAGCAGGTTCTTCTGTCCGGGCTTGACGAACTCGGTGATGTTGTACTCCGACTCCATCTTGCTGTCCTCGGCATAGCCAGCGCTCTTGCCGTTGACCCACAGCGCCACGTTGCTGGTGGCAGAGCCGATGTGCATGTACACCTGCATGCCCTTCCACTCGGCAGGGATGCTGAGCTCCTTGCGGTAGGAACCGGTATAGTTGTTCTTCTCCTCAACGAAGGGAGGGTTGCTGTCGAACTGCGTGGCCCAGGCATAGCCGGTGTTCTTGTAGATCTTGTCGCCATAGCCGTTGAGCTCAAAGAGTCCGGGCACGGGGAAATCGACCCACTTGGAGTCGTCGTAGCCCACCTTCCAGAAGTCGGCAGGCGCCTTGTCGTGGTCCTTGACCCAGTGGAAGCGCCACATGCCTTCGAGCGAGATGTAGCGGTTGCTCTTGGCCTTGTCGGCCTGTGTGGCCAGCTCGGCCGACTCGTAGGCGAAGAACGAGGGACGGGGTGCCTCGGTGCCCACGCGGTTGACGCTGGGGTTGAGCCAGTAGGGCGTGTCGCCCTTCTTCTGGGCATTCTTCTGCATCGCCTTCTGGGCTGTCTTCTTGACGCCCTTCGACGTCTTCTGCGCGCCTACCGCCAGCGTGGAGGCAAGGGCGCAAGCCAGGATGATAGTTTTCTTAATCATATCAAAGATAAGTTAGTTTTTCATATTTTTGCAAAGTTAGTAAAATGTTCACGATTTCGCCCTCTTGCAGCCACATATTTATCATTAAGCGCAGAAAATACCTTTTTTTGGCACGCGCGTAACTCATATTCTATTATTTTTTCGTAACTTTGGTGCGAAAATATGAATGCTAAAACTTTATCATGAGCAAACAAAACAAGACCACCTACGAACAAGCCATACTCAACGCGAAGAAAAAACAGCAGCATTCTGCCGAGCCTTCACGCCTGATGGTGTGGATGCCCCGCATAGTGCCCCTGCTCGTCATCGTGGCAGGACTCATCTTCACGGCCAGCCACCTGCTGAGCCTTGAAAGCGAGGTGCTGTTCAAGAGTCAGGAATTCAACCTCTGGATAGCCGACGACAGCTTCTACCAGATGTTCTCCATCTACCCCGGCGGATGGCTCGCCTGGACGGCAAGCTATATGACCGAGTTCTTCTTCCACCCCTCGGTGGGCGTGTGGATGCTGATGGGCTGCTGGGCCCTCATCATGGGCATGCTGGCCCTGCTCTTCAGGCTGCGCGGATGGAAGGTGCTGCTGACCGCCATAGTGCCCCTGATGCTGCTGGCGTGCCTCACGCAGACGGGCTACTGGCTGTACTACCAGAAGGTGCACGGACAGCTGTGGCTGCCCACGCTGGGTGTGGGCTTCAACGTGCTGGCAGCCGTCCTCGTGAACCAGCTCACCGAGCAGGGACAGAAGCTGAGCGCCCTGAAGCCCTGGATGCTGGCTGCCGCCAAGGCCGTGGCCATGCTGGCCTTTGCATGGTATGGCTACAAGCTCATGGGTGCATGGTCGTACCTGGGTCTGGCCCTCATGGCTGTGACCGCCAAGGTGAAGTGCCAGAAGGAGGTGATGGGCTATGTGGCATGGGCTGCCCTGGCATGCGCCCTGACAGGCATCGTGCCCAAACTGGCATACCAGTGGGTGTTTGAGCAGACCAACGCCAGCGAGGTGTATGTGGCAGGCATGCCCTGCTTCCGCTACGGACCGTCCGACATAAGCATTTATCGCACAGCCTACTACATGCTGGCACTGAGCTTTGCGCCCATGGTGCTCGTGGGCTGGGTGCCCCAGCGCCTCGTGCAGAAGAAGATGGCCAAGTGGCTGGGCGGCGTGCTGATAGTGGCCCTGCTGGGCGGCAGTTGCAAGTTC
>JAZLKL010000060.1:0-5570 GCA_045597585.1 Bacteroidaceae bacterium
TGGCAAAGCGGGTCATCAACGTAAACATATAACCCAAGGCTGCCAGCACGGCTGCTACAATCATGGCAATGATGGCTGCACCATTATTATCCTTCTTGTCGCGTCGAGAACTGCTGCCACCAAACAACATATTACTCCACAACATGCGAAGAATGATAGACATGACCGTGCTCATGATACCCACAAAGATAATGCTGATGATAAGCAGTCGGGTATCCTTATTGCGAATGTGTGTCAACTCATGTCCGATAACACCAGCCAGCTCATCATCGTTGAGCATGTTCATCAGTCCGGTAGTCACCGTCACCGTGTAGCTCTTGGTATCTATGCCACTGGCGAAAGCATTTAGTTCGTTGGTGTGCATAATGTTGATCTTGGGCATGGGCATACCGCAAGTCATGGTCAGGTTCTCCACAATATTATAAAGACGTGGATTCTCTTTTCTTGTCACCTCATGCGCTCCCGTTGACATACGAATCATCGACGCATTACAGTAATAGGCGATGACGAACCAAACGCTCACACCGCCCACCACCCATGGCAAGGCTTTTATAAACTGATCATTGGCCCACGACAAGTCCAACCCGCCACCCGACGTGTAGCCTTCCTGCGACATGACGCCCATAGCCACCAGGAATACGTACACCAAAAAGAGCAAGATAGACGGAAACAGGATAAGCAACAACGCTGACTTGCGGTTGTTGCTTGCCTGTTGCGTGTATATACCTACGTATTTCATTGATTAGAAACTGATTTCGGGAGCCTTATCCATAACAGCACGCTGCTCGGTGGGAATCTCGAACATAGGCTCGGTGTGGAAACCGAAGGCACCTGCCAAGAGATTAGCAGGGAAGCTCTGAACAGAGGTGTTAAGCTCACGGGTAGCGCTATTGAAGAAGCGACGGGTAGCAGCCAACTTGTTCTCGATGTCGCTGATCTCGCCTTGCAACTGCATGAAGTTAGCGTTAGCCTTCAGGTCGGGATAAGCCTCAACAGCAACCTTCAAACCGGTCAACGCATTGCTCAAGGCATTGTCAGCTTGAATCTTGTCATTGATGCTACCAGCATTCATAGCAGCTGCACGGGCTGCAGTAACCTTCTCCAGCAACTCCTTCTCATGGGTGGCGTAGCCCTTTACGGTGGCTACCAACTGGGGGATAAGGTCATAGCGCTGCTTCAATTGAACGTCAATGTTTGCGAAAGCGTTTTCACGATTGTTGCGACGGTTTACCAAACCATTGTAAATGCTGATAACCCAGATTACGATCACAGCTACCACTGCGATAGCGACAATAAGTCCTGTACTCATTTGTTTTTAATTTTTTTAATGGTTAATATTTGTGATTTGTTTTGTTGCTTTAGCGTTCCCTTTGAGGATATGTCTAATAGCAGAGCAGTTTCCTTGCAAAGATACATTATTTATCAAAAGTAAACAAACGAATGGTCGCTTTTTTCTTTGTTTTCAGTTTTTTTAAGTTTCAAATGGTCAGTATTATTAAAAAATATTATTAATTTTGCCAAATATTTAATATTTTACCCATATTATAGACAAAATGAAAGGAAATTTTATTTCTAAGTCCCTCTGTGGATCATTATTGCTGGCATTAGCCTTTAGCTTTATAGGCAGTACACCAGCATCAGCTCGTTTATTCAAGAAAAAGAAAGCTAAGACTGCCCAACAGGCTCCCCAACCCAAACCTCAGCCCAAGCCATCTGTTGACCGCGCAGGTTTGTTCCATGTGACCAAGATGAAGGAAGACTGGTTCTTCGTGATTCCAGATTCATTGATGGGTCGCGACTTCCTCACCACAACCCGTTTCACCTCCACCCCCGCTGGCAGCGGCCAGTTTGGCGGTGAGCAGCTCAATGAGCAGACCGTATATTTTGAGATGGTGGCCGACAGCCAGATCGTGATGCGTGCACGCCTGCTGGTCAACTATGCTGACTCAACCCAGCAGATCAACAAGGCCATTATCGTAAGCAACGAGAATCCTATCATTGGAACATTCAAGGTAGAGAAGCGCGAAAAGGATGGTTTCAAGATTAAGGTAAAGGGATTCTTCAACGAAGACAATCCTGCCATCGGCGTACCTCAGAATGCCAAGAAGCAGTTCAACCTTACCGGTATGGCTGGCAGCTATATCGAGGACATCAAGTCGTTTCCCACCAATACAGAGGTACGCATCGTCAAGACCTATGGTTCTACCAGCACCTCTCTGCCTGCCGCCCGTGCCACAGGCAAGGTTACCATTGGCCTGAATGTGTCATTTGTGCTATTGCCCAAGGTACCCATGATGCCTCGCTACTATGACCCCCGTGTAGGCTATTTCACCGAGGACTACACCACATACAACGATGATCAGCAGCGCGTCAACTCAGTTCGCTACATTGCACGCTATCGCCTGGAACCCCGTCCCGAGGACGTGGAGAAGATGCGCCGTGGCGAGCTTGTTGAGCCTCAGAAGCCCATCGTATATTATATCGACCCTGCTACTCCCAAGCAGTGGCGCAAGTACCTCATCCAGGGTGTCAACGACTGGCAGAAGGCTTTTGAGCAGGCTGGTTTCAAGAATGCCATCCGTGGTGAGGAGTGGCCCGAGGACAGCACCATGAGCATGGAGGACGCTCGCTACTGCGTCATCCGCTACCTGGCTTCTCCCATTGCCAATGCCTATGGTCCTCACGTAAGCGACCCTCGCAGCGGTGAGATCATCGAGAGCCACATCTGCTGGTATCACAATGTGATGTCGCTCGTACACGACTGGTATATGGTACAGGCCAGCAGCATCGACGAGGCTGCCCGCAAGATGCACTACGACGAGGAATTGATGGGTCAGCTCATCCGCTTCGTCTCTTCACATGAGGTAGGTCACTCACTGGGTTTGCGCCACAACTTCGGTTCTTCAAGCACCGTACCCGTTGACTCATTGCGCAACAAGGAGTGGGTTGAGAAGTATGGCCATACCCCCAGTATCATGGACTATGCCCGCTTCAACTACGTGGCACAGCCCGAGGACGGTATCTCACAGGCAGGCATCTTCCCCCGCATCAACGATTATGACAAGTGGGCCATCAAGTGGGGTTATACCCCCATGTTCGATGCCAAGAACGTAGATGAAGACCATAAGATGCTGGAGAGCATGACAACTGCCGCACAGAAGAACAAACGTCTGTGGTGGGGGGATGGTGAGGGCTATCGCAACGACCCACGCCGCCAGACCGAGGATTTGGGTGACGATGCTGTCAAGGCCAGCGAGTATGGTATCAAGAACCTGAAGCGCGAAATCGTCAACCTGCAGTCATGGACGAAGGATGACAGCGACATCTATGGCGAGAACCTCAGAACAATGTGGAACCAGATAGCCAACCAGTTCGTGCGTTACAACAACCATGTTATAAGCAACATTGGCGGTACTTTAATGAACTACCGCACCGCCGATGAGGCTGGCGACATCTACGCTCCCCAGCCCCGTGCCAAGCAGTTGGCTGCCCTCGAGTATGTAAAGCGTAACATCATCAGCGAGCCTACCTGGTTGCGCGACATCAGCTACGCAAAGCGCCTTACCAGTGATCCTCAGCAGTTCACCATGAGTATTGCGCGCAGTGCTGTCAGCAGTTTGTTGAACCGTATATCTTATCTCAATGAGACTTATACGCCCGAGGAGTATCTCAATGATCTGAACCGCATCATCATACCCTCTACCAACAAGCCCGACCGCTATCACGAGGCATTGCAGAACAGTTATGTCGAGACACTCATCTCAATGTTCCAAACTGCTCCCTCCACCTATCGCCCTGCCCTCCTGTCTGCTCTCAAGCAGCTCAAGACCAAGACGGCAGCCGGCACCGTGGCTCATTTCCAGAACCTCAACGACCTCATCAGTCGCGCGCTGGTGATTAAGTAAGTTCGTTTAGCGAAAAGTGAATAATGAAAAGTAAATAGTGAATAACACTTAATCTGATTAATCGGCTACACGATGCACGTTTCATCCAACGTACCAACGTATTAAATGATTATCAGTATTAGGTATTATTCACTAAAAACCAGACACTTCACTATTCTTCTCTCTTAATTCATAAAATAGATTATGGAATACATAACCCTCAGCCGCACAAACGGCATTACCAGCAAGGGGTCTCCCTTCGTGACGCTGAAACTGGCCAACCTGGAAGAAACCATCACCTTGGCAGTATGGGATGTGGCTCCCACCCAGGGACCTGCTGTGGGGCAGTTGGTTCGCTTCCTGAACATCCGTGATAATGCAGGCAAGAAGTCGGCCAGTCTCAGCGACATGATGCCCTCGCGTCAAGAGGACTTCAAGGTTCCTTCGCCCGAGCATCCGCTCTACAGCCTCATCCCACGTCCCATCGAACGTGCCAAGTGGGATGACACCATACAACATCTTCTCAGTTTCTGCAAGGATGACAAACTCAAAGGCATTATACAGGACTTCAGCGAGAAGCTCTATGCCCCCTACAGCAAGTATCCTGCGGCTACAAGCGTGCACCACGCTTTCCCAGGCGGTTTGCTCAACCATACCTGGCAGATGCTGCACATGTTCGAAGGTCTTTACCCCGTTCTTCCATACGACGATGTAAAGCCCGAGCGTGTCATCCTGGCCGTACTGTTTCACGACTATGGCAAGGTGTTCGAGTACAACAAGGAGGGTGAGACGCAGGAGGCCATGTACCTTCTGGGCCACATCTACATCTCTGCCTACAAGCTGCACGACGAACTCAAGAAGCACGACATCGACGAACACGAAGCCAGTCGCATAGTGCATTGTGTACTGGCTCACCATGGTCAGCGCGAATGGGGTAGCCCCGTGATGCCTTGCATGCAGGAGGCGGTCATCGTCACCTACCTCGACAACTTGTCGGCCAAGACCGATGCCATCACCAATGCCGGCCACATGGAAAAGGTGTATGCGCTCGACACGCACGTGATAAAGAGCTAACCACACAGACTCGCTTCACCAAGCCCTATGACGACAGACGAACAATACATGAAGCAGGCCCTCCTTGAGGCGCAAAAGGCTTTCGACGAGGATGAGATTCCCGTGGGTGCAGTAGTGGTGTGCCGTGGCACCATTATTGCCCGTGCCCATAACATGACGGAACGGCTCAACGACGTCACGGCCCATGCCGAGATGCAGGCTATCACGGCTGCCGCCGAGTACCTTGGGGGCAAATACCTCAACGAATGCACCTTGTACGTCACCGTGGAGCCATGCATCATGTGTGGTGGAGCCCTGGGATGGTCGCAGTTAGGCCGGCTTGTCTTTGGGGCACGCGACGAGAAGCGTGGCTATCAACGCTTTGCACCCGAGGCCCTACACCCCAAAACCGAGGTGGTGAGTGGAGTTCTCGAAGAGGAATGTTCCTCGCTCATGAAGGCGTTCTTCAAACGGAAAAGATAAACAAATAAAATATATCAATAGTCCGGTAAAAACCGGTTTAAATATTTGAAAATTAGTTTGTTATGTTAACTTTATTTAGTACTTAAAATTTGTTCAAGTGGCTGAATTTCAGTAACTTTAAGTGCTAATAAGAAGTAACATGAAACTATC
>JAZLKL010000061.1:0-3191 GCA_045597585.1 Bacteroidaceae bacterium
CGTCCGAGAAGGAAATCAAGCCCGGCGAACGCGTGCTTATCTATTGCGACCAGGAGAGTGGTGACCAGCATACAAGCTTCCGTCTGGAATCAGGAAAGGGCTGTGTGCTCTTCCTCTTCAAGAACGATAAGCTGACCGACCAGTTGCCCGATACCCTGAAGAAGCAGCCTGCACCCAATATTGCCTATGGACGTGAGAAGGATGGTGGCGAAGAGTGGGGCTATCTGTTGAAGTCAACGCCCAATGCAGCCAACAGTGGTGGCATCTGTGGACATAAGCAGATACTTGAAGCCCCTGTGTTCAGCGTTCCCGCCAAGGTGTTCCGTAAGGGGGATGAGTTCGCGCTTACTATCGAACTGCCCAAGGATGCACCAGCAGGAACCAAGATATACTACACTACCGATGGCAGCGAGCCCACATCGAGCAGCAAGTCTTCCACTTCGGTAAGTATGACCATCAATAAGAGCACTGTGGTACGTGCCAAGGCTATCTGCAAGGGGTGGCTTTCGCCTCGCAGTCTCACCCAGTCGTATGTGTGTCTGGATCGTGACGTGACCTTGCCCGTATTCTCGTTGGTAACCGACAAGAAGCACTTCTACGACAGTTCGACGGGTATTCTTGCCTCTGCCAATGTGACGGACAAGAGCAAGGAGTGGCGTCGTCCCGTCAATGTGGAGTTCTTTGAAGATACAAATCTGGACTCTTGTGTAATCAACCAACTTTGTGAGACACGCGTGTCGGGTAACTGGACCCGCAGATTCCCTCTGCGCACACTTGCCGTCTATGCCAACAAGCGTTTTGGCACTAAGCATTTCAAGTATGAGTTCTTCCCCGAGCTTCGTCCCGGAAGCAAGGACTTCAAGTCGGTATTGCTTCGCAACTCAGGTAATGACTTCCCCTTCCTGTATTCGCGCGATGCCATCCTGCAGGCGCAGATGGCCAAGCATTGCGATGTGGACTGGCAAGCTGGTCGTCCTGCCATCATCTTTATCAATGGTGAGTATATGGGTATGGTCAACATCCGTGAGCGTAGCAACGATGATGGCATCTACAGCAACTACGACGGACTGGAGGACATTGATATGGTAGAGAACTGGGGTGAACTGAAGGCAGGCAATCAGCAGAGCTGGAATGACTTCAATAATTTCAAGAACTCAACTCATACCTACGAACAGTGGGAAAAGCAGCTTGATGTCAAGGAGTTCATCAATGTGATGATTGCCAATGTCGTTCATTGTAACCTTGACTTCCCAGGTAACAACATCTGCTTCTGGCGTCCCTCGGCAGCCGGTGGTCGCTGGCGTGTGCAGATGAAGGATGTGGATTACTCTTTCGGTATTTACGACCGTCCCACCAACACCAATACCTCGGACATCATGAATGGTGACGTGTATAAGATTAAGGTGGATTATGACTACATCAAGTGGCTCTACAACAGCAACTATGATTCGCACTACAACTGGGGTAATGGTAGCGGTTCTACACAGCTCTTCCGCAACTTGATGCAGAACACCCAGTTCAAGAATGAGTTCCTTGACCGTCTGGCCATCTATATGGGCGACTTCCTGAGTTTCGAACAGACCTGGGAAGATACCTGGGAGCCTTGGTCGAAGTCTATCGAGGAGGAGATCAAGTATCATCGTGAGCTCTATGGCCTCGCTGCCAAAGGTTACCAGGAAGAGTTGGAGAAGGCCAAGACCTGGTTGCAGAAGCGCATCCCTTACGTCTATCAGCACGAGCAGAGCTACTATAAGCTGGGTGCAGTTACCCCCATCGCCATCTATACCGATGTGGAGGGTGCTCCCGTGGAAGGTGAGAACAATAGCCACCGCAAGAATGACATCGACCTGACGTTCAACGGAGTGAAGCTCAGCCGCTCATATTATAATGGCAAATTCTTTGCTAATCGTAGCATTACGTTGGAGTCGGCTGCCGTGGATGGATGGGAGATCACAGAGGACTATGGTACGGGTGAGCCTGTGCTGATGACAGTGGAAGGTCCCAAACTCTCCTATAAGATTCCTACAGGATGTAAGGGCGTAAGCGTAGTGGCTCGCACCGAGACAGGCAATGGAATTATGGCTCAGTATAACCTGGATGATGAGGCTGCTCAGGAGTTCTATGACATGTCTGGCCGTCGCCTCAGCAAACCCCAGCATGGCGTGAACATCATCAAGACACGCAACGGAGTGAAGAAAGTGATGGTGAAGTGAGTTTAGTTTAGTTCATAGTTCACAGTTCACGATTCACAGTTCATAATTCATTGTTAGCTGGCGCGATGTCTTTGTCTCGTCATCTTCTTGGAAATACCGGAATACCGGATTATCGGAATGCCAATGTTCCCAGATAAACCGGTATTCCCGGATATTCCGGATAATCCAGATAATCCGGAGTTTCCAGGTGTTCCGTTGCTTTCAGGCTTCCAGCCTTGTTGCCTCGTTTACTCGTTGTCTTTTTAACTTTTCACTAAGCAAAAGGAGGTGTAACAATAAAAAATATGTGCTTTTCTTGCGAAAAGTTTGGAAGTTAGAAAAAAATGTATTATCTTTGCACCCGCATTTGAGAAGAGATGTTTTGGGCGATTAGCGCAGCTGGTTCAGAGCATCTGCCTTACAAGCAGAGGGTCGGCGGTTCGAATCCGTCATCGCCCACAATGGGAATAAGATGCATCTCTTCGTTGATAAATGTCATGGGCGATTAGCGCAGCTGGTTCAGAGCATCTGCCTTACAAGCAGAGGGTCGGCGGGTCGAATCCGTCATCGCCCACAGAAGAATAAAGTATATACAGAGACATTCTGAATGTTATTTTAGTAGAGAGAAAGTAATTGATTAGTCGTGTCCGTGATGGTTGCGACTTTTTGCGTTAAAAAAAGAAAAAACAGTAAAAACACTTATGAATTTAGAATTATTGACGGCCATCTCGCCTATCGACGGCCGTTACAGAGGTAAAACAGATGCCCTTGCAAGTTATTTTTCCGAGTATGCTTTGGTGCGCTATCGTGTACGTGTTGAGATCGAGTATTTCATCACGCTCTGCGAGTTGCCCTTGCCCCAGCTGGAGGAGTTTCCCGCCAGCCTCTGTGAGCAGTTGCGCGACATCTACCGCCAGTTCAGCGTGGAGGATGCGCAGCGCGTGAAGGACATCGAGAGCGTGACCAACCATGACGTCAAGGCTGTGGAGTATTTCATCA